>NZ_JAMPNW010000002.1:0-293151 GCF_028479545.1 Providencia sp. PROV201 | reverse complement strand
GCTTCGGCAACCGGCTCAGTTACAGGTTCTACTTGCGCCGCTTTTTTGGCTTTCGCACGTGCAATGGCAGCTGCGACAGCGGCTTTGCGCGGGTCAACGTCTGCGTCAGTGACTGCTTCGGCGACTGGATCAATTGCAGGTTCCGCTTGCGCCGTTTTTTTGGCTTTCGCACGGGCAATGGCGGCTGCGACAGCGGCTTTGCGCGGGTCAACGTCTGCATCAGTGACTGCTTCGGCAACCGGCTCAATTGCAGGTTGCGCTTGCGCCGCTTTTTTGGCTTTCGCACGCGCAATGGCGGCTGCGACAGCAGCTTTGCGTGGGTCCACGTCTGCATCAGTGACTGCTTCAGCAACTGGCTCAGTTACAGGTTTCGCTTGCGCCGCTTTTTTAGCTTTCGCACGGGCAATGGCGGCTGCGACAGCGGCTTTGCGCGGGTCAACGTCTGCGTCAGTGACTGCTTCAGCAACTGGCTCATTTGCAGGTTGCGCTTGCGCCGCTTTTTTGGCTTTCGCACGGGCAATGGCGGCTGCGACAGCATCTTTACGAGGATCATCCGTGGCCGCTGTGTCAACGGGCTCTGTTTGTGCATTAGCCAGTTTTTCAGCTTGTTTTGCACGGGCTTGAGCTTTACGGGCTTCGCGAGCAGCAATCACCGCACTATTGTCTGGCAGTTCACCCGAAATAATCTTAATGGGTTCCGCGGTCGCTGCTTGTTTGGTTTTAACTCGAGCCAAGGCTGCATTAACTGCATCTTTATCCGCGCTATCAACTTGTACCGCGGCTTTTTTATGGCGTTCTTCTCGTGCTTGTTTATCACGTTCCATACGCAACTGTTTTGCTTCAAAACGTAATTTAGCTTCAGCAGCTCGGCGCTCTTCTTGAGCAATTTCACGAATTTCCGCTTTTTCTTGGCGATAATATTGCACTAACGGAATATTACTTGGGCATACATAAGCACATGCACCGCACTCTATGCAGTCAAATAAATTATGTTTTTGCGCTTTTTCGTGTTCATCCCCTTTACTGAACCAATAAAGTTGCTGAGGAAGTAACGCGGCTGGGCAGGCATCGACACATAACCCACAACGAATACACGCTTCTTCTAGTGCTTTAGGTCCCATTTCTTCCATTGTGGGGACCAGTAAGCAGTTGCAAATTTTTACGACAGGGACATTCAGGTCGGGTAGGGTAAAGCCCATTAAAGGCCCCCCCATAATAACCATTTGTTCTGGCTCTGGGTTAAAACCGGATTGCTGTAATAGATGTTTAACTGGAGTCCCTAAACGAGTCCAAAAATTACCCGGTTTACTGATTGCTTCTCCGGTGACAGTTACCACTCGTTCAATCAATGGCTGGCCATCAACAACCGCGCGTTTAATGGCGACCACAGTACCGACGTTTTGCATCAACACACCAATTTGTGAAGAACGCGCACCAGACGGCACTTCTTTTCCTGTCAAAATTTTTGTCAGTTGTTTAGCACCACCAGATGGATATTTAGTTGGTATAACCCTAATGAATACCTGTTTATCTTGTGGCGTTATCGCATCTTTGAGTGCCTGAATAGCCTCAGGTTTATTGTCTTCAATACCAATTAATATTTGGTCAGGGTTCAATAAATGCTGTAAAACACGACAGCCTTCAATGACTTCCTGTGCATGTTCTTGCATTAACCTATCATCAGCTGTGATATAAGGCTCACATTCAGCTGCATTAATGATTAATGTTTTAATCGCATCTTGACCTCCGGCCAATTTTGATGCGGTTGGGAAACCTGCACCACCGAGGCCGGCTATCCCAGCTTGTTCAATTTTTTGCAGTAATTCAGCACGGGTTAGTTGAACGTAATTAGGCTCTGGGGACAAAGTACACCATGTATCATGGCCATCGGCTGCAATACGCACACACAATTCTTTTAAACCAGAAGGGTGTGCCGTTACCATAGGTTCAATTGCAGTGATCACCCCTGAAGTTGATGCATGAACAGGAACAGTACGCCCAAGCCCTTTAGTTAATGGCTGGCCTTTTAATACTGAGTCACCAACCTGAACAATTAGTTCTCCCTCAGGGCCCAAATGTTGTTGTAATGGAATAAACAACTCATCGGGCACTGATGCAATACGCATCGGTGTCTGGCTAGATTGTAGCTTCATTTCAGGCGGATGGATCCCACCTTTGAAATCCCATATATTATCTTTTTTCAACCAATTAAAGAGCTTAAGCATGAGTTTCACCTCTTACTTTAGAGACAAGCTGTTCATTGGGTTCAACACTAATATTTTTTACAGGGATGGTGTTTAAATCCCATTTCCAATTGGCTGTAGTCGTTTTCACAGGAACAAGTTCAATACAGTCTGTAGGGCAAGGGGCGACGCATAAGTCACAGCCGGTACACAAGTCTTCAATCACAGTGTGCATGGCGCGGGTTGCACCCACAATGGCATCAACAGGGCAAGCTTGGATGCATTTAGTACAACCAATGCAGTTTTCTTCGTCGATAATAGCAACTTTACGGACGGGGTTTTGCGCGGCTTCATCGCCATCAATCGGTTGAGGGTCGACATTAAGCAATTCAGCGATTTTCAGCATGACCTGTTCGCCACCTGGGGCGCATTTGTTGATCATTTCCCCATTATTGGCAACCGCTTCAGCGTAAGGACGGCAACCAGGGTAACTGCATTGACCGCACTGGCTTTGAGGTAATATTGCTTCAACTTGTTCGACAATCGGGTCAGCTTCAACTTTGAAGCGTAATGAGGCATACCCTAACATCAGCCCAAATACTAGGCCAAAAACGGCTAATATACCGATAGCAATCCATACAGACATCATTAGAATTTCACCAAACCACTAAAGCCCATAAACGCGAGAGACATCAAGCCAGCGGTAATCAAGCCAATTGACGAGCCCTTAAAAGGGGCTGGAACATTGGCAACAGCTAGACGTTCGCGAATAGCGGCAAATAAAACCATCACTAATGAGAAACCCACAGCAGCGCCAAAACCGTATACGGCAGACTGCATAAAAGTATGAGACATATTAATATTTAATAAGGCAACACCAAGAACTGCACAGTTGGTGGTAATTAAAGGCAGAAAAATGCCGAGTAAACGGTAGAGCGTTGGGCTCGTTTTCCTGACCACCATTTCAGTGAACTGTACAACGACAGCAATCGCTAAAATAAAGCTTAGCGTCCGCAAATAGATGAGGTCGAGAGGAATGAGGATAAGTGTGTCAATCAACCAAGAACTGATTGACGCCAATGTCATAACAAACGTCGTTGCTAAGCCCATCCCAATGGCCGGTTCGAGTTTTTTTGAGACGCCCATAAAAGGGCATAAGCCAAGGAATTTAACGAGGACGAAGTTGTTAACCAACACTGTTCCAACAAAGAGTAATAAATAATCAGTCATGCTATTGCCTGAAATGAAAAAAGAACAAAAACTGGCCGCAGCCAGTTAAACTATCATTATGATATCAAGCAATTTATATGATGCTTATCGATCTTGTGTGAAAGTCATTTTTACACGTTGGGAACGCTTGAAATAAGGGACAAAGAAACCGGCGCCAATTAAAGGCCATGCAAGGACTTGCAAAGCAGTTTCATCGTCAATAGGTGAAAAAGCGAAGGTTTTTATGCCTAATAATAATAAAATAAGCAGCCAAATAATAAAACGGCGAGGGAAATGTTTTGAACGAGAAAACATCAGTTGCAACACATGGATACTGAAAATAGTCATCCCAATAGCAATGGCGAATGACAAATACCAAGCGGCAGGAATAAAACGTGTCCAATGGTCAACAGTCGTGACAATCTCATAAAATTTAATGCAATACATGACAGTCATACTGCAAACAGCTAAAAAGGTTAATAACAAATAGATCGCTGGAACTAATAGCCAGCCAGTGATGCGGTTAGCGTCATAAACTGAAGTCATAATTAATAAAACCCATTTTGGCAAAATCGCTGGACAATTTACAATCCTATCATAGATTTATTTGCCATTTCATTCCTTCTGATGGTACTTTTTATCTCCACTTGTGTTTATCGTTGTATGAGGTCTAAATGTCTAAACCAATTAAAGTCGCGATCATCGGATATGGCTATGCAAGCAAAACATTTCATGCACCTTTCCTTGGTATTTTAGAAGGGTATGATTTGGCAACGATTTCTAGCAGTGACCCCAATAAGGTTAAGGCAGATTGGCCAAATATTCATGTTGCTGCATCTCCAGAAGCTGTTTTTGCGGATAAAGATATCGAATTAGTTGTCATTCCTACACCTAATGATACTCACTTCCCCCTTGCACAAGCGGCATTGGCAGCTGGAAAACATGTAGTTGTTGATAAACCCTTTACGTTAGATGTCTCACAGGCAGAGCAATTAAAACAACAAGCGGAGCAAGTTGGAAAACTACTGTCGGTTTATCATAACCGTCGATGGGATTCAGGTTTTTTAACCGTTAAAAAGATCTTAGAAGAAGGTAAGCTAGGGGATATTAAATACTATGAATCCCATTTTGACCGTTATCGGCCGCTAGTTAGGCAACGTTGGCGTGAAGCCGATATACCCGGAGCCGGTATTTGGTACGACTTAGGGCCACATTTGTTAGACCAAGTCTTGCAATATTTTGGTAGGCCTTTAGGGATCAACGTTGATCTTGCCATGATCCGCCCTAATGCACAGGCAGTGGATTACTTTCATGCTGTTTTGCAGTATGCAGATAAAAAAGTGGTATTACATGCAACAACATTAGCCGCTGCACCAACGCCGATATATGTTATTCATGGTATGAATGGTAGCTATGTTAAATATGGTTTAGACACCCAAGAAGACTGCTTAAAGAGCGGCCAACGTCCAGAAGGGGCTGATTGGGGAACTGATACCAACATGGGTAATGTGACGCTGTCACAAGGTGATGAGCTTATAACTCAATCTTGGCCAAACCAACGCGGAAATTATGGTGGTTATTATCAAGGGATATATGATGCGATTCGCCATGGTAAACCAAACCCAGTCACTCCGAGCGAAGCGATAGATATTATGAAACTTATTGAAGCAGGTATACGTTCGGCAAAAGAAAAACGGACAATTGAAGCAATCTTTTAATGTCATCAACGCTCACTATAAGGCCAGTTAATATAACTGGCTTTTATTATGGATAATCGAATGAATTTGCTAGCTAAACTGAGAATAGACCCATTTTTACTTATCATGATTGGCGTTGTCATTCTAGCCAGTCTTTTTCCTTGTGAAGGCGATATAAAAACGGCGTTTCAATATTTAACGACTGCTGCAATTGCATTATTATTCTTTATGCATGGGGCTAAATTATCTCGTGAATCAATCATGGCAGGAATAGGGCATTGGCGCCTACACCTCTTGGTTTTTGCGAGTACATTCATTGTATTTCCTATCGTAGGCCTAGGACTTGCCGTGATTGTTCCGAAATGGATGTCACCCACTGTATATATGGGCTTTTTATACCTATGTGCTTTACCTGCAACTGTACAGTCAGCCATTGCATTCACATCGGTAGCGGGGGGGAATATTGCTGCAGCTATTTGTAGTGCATCGGCGTCGAGTATTCTTGGGGTTTTTCTTTCGCCAATCTTAGTGGGCTTATTGATGGATGCTGATGGCAGCCAAGCCATGGATACGCTTAATGCGATAGGCTCCATTCTAATGCAATTGATGCTGCCATTTATTGTGGGGCATTTATCTCGGCCGCTGATTGCCAATTGGATAAACCGTAATCGCAAATTAGTTAATATGACTGACCGGTCTTCAATATTATTGGTCGTTTATGTGGCATTCAGTGAAGCGGTGGTAGAGGGGATTTGGCAGAAAATAGACGCATTTTCACTATTTATGATTGTGGTTGTCACTTGCGTTATCTTATTTATTATCATTGTATTTAATACGTTGGCTGCACGGTTGTTAGGTTTTAGCAAAGAAGATGAAATTACCATTGTGTTTTGTGGTTCGAAAAAGAGTTTAGCTAATGGAGTCCCAATGGCGAATGTGTTGTTTCCTGCTGCAACAGTGGGGGTTATTTTATTGCCATTGATGATCTTTCACCAAATACAACTGATGGTCAGCGCTGTACTTGCTCAGCGCTATGCTAAACGGTTATCGATGAAATAAGTATTCTAAGATTGAGGGGGATTAGTAACCCCTCATATTTTTGCTATTGATTTATAGGATTAGCTATATTTAGTTACAACATACAGTGGGTTTAATAATCGCTAAATTAACAACTGTACTTGTACATTGAATACAGAAGGTGAGCTAGTAAAAGGAGAGTCGTGTGTCTGTGTATAAACGTAGAAATACAATAATATAGGAAAGTGGCTTGAAAATTAAAAAGGGCATTCTAACAAATGCCCTTAAGAAATTTAAATTAACGAGTAGCAGCTTTATGTAAGAGCACTTTTTTCTCACTATCCGATAAAAATGCCATACTCAGACCATTTCGTTGTGCTTGTTCTATTTCTGCTGCCGTTAAACCAGCTTGTGGGGCAGCCACTTCATATTCATGGCGTAGCTCAATCCCTTGAACTGCAGGGTCATCTGTATTAATTGAAGCCAAAACACCGTGTTGCAAAAAGGTTTTCAATGGGTGTTGAGCTAAGGATGGAACTGTGCTTGTTTGAATATTCGACGTTAAACAGCTTTCCATGCCAATTTGATGTTTTACTAAATACTCAATTAGAGCAGGGTCTTCTATTGCTTTAACGCCATGACCAATTCGTTGTGCGCCTAATACCTTAATGGCATGCCAAATACTGTCTGCTCCAGCCGCTTCACCTGCATGAACAGTAATATTTAACCCAGTATCTCTAGCTTTAATAAAATGTGACTCAAAGAGCTCTCCAGGGAATCCGAGCTCATCTCCTGCTAAATCTAATGCGCATAAATGATCTCGATGCGCTAATAATCCTTGCAGCTCAGCTGTACAGGCTTGTTGGCCAAAAGTGCGGCTTAAAATACCAATTAAATTAATTTTAATATCAAATTGTTGGCACCCTGCACGTACACCATCAACAATGGCTTCAACTACACCTTCAACAGGCAATTGGTGCTTCATCGCCATATAGTAAGGAGAGAAACGTAGCTCTGCGTAATCGATACCTGCATTAAAGGCATCTTCAACATTTTCAAATGCCACGCGGCGACAGGCATCTAAGTTTGCTAAAACAGCGACCCCCCAATCAAGTTTTGCTAAGAAACCAACTAAGTCAGCTTCTTGTCCTATAATCTGGACGTGAGGGCGCAATGCTTCAATCTCTGTAGCAGGTAATTGAATATGATGCTGTTCTGCTAAGGAGAGGATCGTTTCTGGACGAATATTGCCATCGAGGTGGCGGTGTAAATCGGTTAAAGGTAAATGTGTATTAATCACGGAATGATCCTTTATCTATTTTCTATCCTTATTTTGACTTTTATTTCATTAAAGGCAATTACGAATCACGAAAAATGTGAAACGAGATTAATTATTACATTCATATTGCGATATATATCACGTTTATTTCGTGATGTAATAAAAAAGCCAGCTAATATTAACTGGCTTTCGTCATTAGATGGTATTGAGTCAAATTAGTTAGCTGGTGCTTCTTGTGGAGCTAACTCAGGCTCAACTTCCATTTCTGGTGCTGGCTCTGCGTCTGGAGCAGGTACAGCTTCATATTCTAATGCATCTTCTGGGCTAGACATCATTTTCATCTTAGTGAGGAATTCAGCTAAGGTATATTTATCATTATTGAATGTCAGGTCATTACCTGCAAATTTGATAGTCATAGTTAAGTCATTTTCGCTATCAATCATCCATGGTGATTTTTTCTGCTTAGCTTTTTCAGCACGTTCTTCATCAGTCATAAACATTTCTTCAAATGGAGAAGAGAACATATCTGAAGTAAGCATTTGCTGAACACCTTCAAACTCAGAGGTGATCATGCCTTTCATTTCTTTTTTAGCTTCTGCATCAACTGGTACACCTTGATCAATAATCATTGCTTGAGTCATTGATTCGATCATCATTGGTTTATTCAGTTTTAAATTGAAATCGAAAGACGTAATGAGTTGCTTGATAGCTTCATCAACTTTGTTAGACATTGCTAACGCAGTCATTTCGTCTTGGTTCCATTTATTGAATGTGATGTTTAGGTCAACTGAGCTTTGGCCAGCTTCATTTTTCCAGTAGAAAGGGCTAACCGTAAATACAGGCTTGCTTTTCATTAGCTCTGGTAATGTTGTAGACATCATCTCCATTGCTAAACGCTCTGTAGCTTCAGTAGGATCTCCGCTAGCTAAACCTTGCGCTAAAGCTTCATTATATTGTTCAACGAATTTACCTAATGCTTTAGCATCTAATTTTTCAATAGCAACAGTTAATTCGCCAGAACCTAAGTTTTGCTCTAATGCTTTTAAATCAGCGATGCTATAAGAAATATTTCCTTTTACATCTTCGCCAGTAATAGAGGTATCACTTGAAATTTTGAAATCTTTAAAAGAGAATTTGGTTTCAGGGATGTTGAAATCTGTATCCGCAATAACAAATGACTGGGTTCCAGTGTAGAAGCCATATTGTGACTTTTCTACATTAGAGACTAATTTTAAACCTTTTAAAGTCATGGATTCAGAGTTATCTTTTTTACCAATAACTAAATTATCCGTCACTAAAGTTGCATCTACAGCAGCAAGGTCAGAGGTTGTTGATACATCGAACTTCGAACCACTGAATGATAATGAAACATCATCTTTCTTATATTCGATAGGGATCAGTTCTAAGCTGGTATCAATACTTTTGCTATAGCCAATAACAGCGGAACCATGAATAAAAGGTTTACCTTGTGTTGCTTCAAACAATTCTTTTGTGGTTGCGTTATTAGCTAATTCAATTTGTGTTGCTGCTAATTTAGGTAATAAATTAAACTTAGCAACTTGTGATAATGGGAATGGGCCATGATCAATATTCGTTTTGAATACAATGGAGTCGTCTGGTGAGACTGAGTCTGCAGAGGTGATTACAATATCTGCTTTAGATGAAAATACGCCTTTTTCATAATTTTCTACTTTAAAGTTCAAACCCGACTCAGGCACATTTACAGCAAAAAAATCGTTGGTTTTGAGGATTACTCTATCAAGTTCATCTTTTACTTTAGAACCTGTATACCATGAAGCACCGGTCCACACTGCACCTAGAGCAACAATAACACCAACCGCGACTAATGACTTTTTCATTATAAACATCCATCCTTTCAGTACGTTATTGCCGTACTTATAAATTTATAAAAGTTTTAAGTAACCATCTTCATGCAATAAAGACGGTTAAATACAGAATATGACACTATTTGTTAAATACTCGGGCTAGTTTACCACTGCCATTAATGGTTATGCTTTTCTCATAAGCAGGTAAGAATACAGACTCACCTGAATTAACGCATATTTCATCATTACTTGAATGCAGAACTAACTGGCCTTCAATACAGAACAAAATTGAGGCACTATTATTAGATAGCACAACTTCCGAGTGGCTTATAGAATATATATTAAATGCAAAATCTTCTACTGGAATATTATATTTCCAGATATTTCCAGATTTTTCGGGGGTGTTCAATAAATCCTTTGCAAACGTAGGCTTAAAGTCAATATTCGCAATCAACTCTGGAATATCTATATGCTTATTTGTTAACCCTGCACGCAGTACATTATCTGAATTTGCCATAACCTCTAACCCGACACCTTCTAGATAAGCATGTGGCGTTCTGGCATATAAAAACATCGCTTCACCAGGTTCTAATTCAACGATGTTAAGAAGAAGAGGGGTAAATAACCCATTATCTTCAGGATACAGACTAACCATTTGCTTTATTGAGTTCCATGGTTCACCTTGTCGGCTGTTCAATGCTGCTTTCAATACACCAAGTGCTAAATCTTTTTGTTCACCCGTTAGGTTAAGAATTTGTGCAAATAAACGTGATAATTTTTCTTCAGTGGGGTCCTGAACAAATAACTGAATATCAGGATGGGCAGCAGAAACAAAATCCAGAAGCTGAGCGATTTCATTTAGTGGGCGAAAGGCATTCATCGCTTTAAAAGGTGTTAATGCGAAGATCAGTTCAGGTTTGTGGTTATCATCTTTATAATTACGTATTGGGGAATCTAAAGGGATCCCTGCTGAATTTTCTTTGGCGAAACCAACTTCAGCATAAGTTTTGTTTGGATGCACCTGAACAGACAACGGTTGAGCAGCACATAACACCTTAAATAAATAAGGTAAACGATGATACGTCTGTGCAACATGTTGACCTAAATAAGCTTCAGGATCGCTATCAATTAAGACATTAAGTGGAATACTTTGATTTTTTTCCGTATCGAGAACTTCGGAGCTTGCTTTTGGATGAGCCCCCATCCAAAGTTCAGCCATTGGTAAGTTATCGGGGTTTGAAATCCCATATAACTTAGTCAGGGCCGTTTTACTGCCCCAATCATAGTTTTGGACTTTGTTTATCATTTTCAGCATAGCAAAATTCTCTTTTTCATAAAAATCAACTGATTTCCTTTTCACTACAATACAATAAGCTCGACCAAGTCTCATAAATGAAATTCAATTTGTGGCATTATACTGCTCGGTTATTTGCTTACCTGCAAGCAGATGATTCTAAAATCAATTATTCTGTGTATGTACCTAAGGAGATAGTAATGGCAGCCACTCGCATTGAAAAAGACTCAATGGGACCAATTGAAGTACCTGCTGACCAATTGTGGGGCGCGCAAACGCAGCGTTCTTTAGAACATTTCCGTATATCTGTAGAAAAAATGCCTGTTGCGTTGATTCACGCACTCGCTATCACAAAAAAAGCCGCTGCTAGTGTCAATATGGATCTCGGATTATTAGCTAAAGAGCGCGGTGATGCAATCATTGCTGCCGCTGACGAAGTTTTAGCTGGTAAACATCCAACGGAATTTCCTCTTGCTATTTGGCAAACAGGTTCTGGTACGCAAAGTAACATGAACATGAACGAGGTTTTAGCTAACCGTGGTAGCGAAATTCTCGGTGGCCAACGTGGTAACGATCGTCTTATTCACCCTAATGATGATGTGAATAAAAGTCAAAGTTCAAATGATGTTTTCCCAACGGCAATGCACGTTGCTGCGGTCGTCGCAATCCGCGAACATCTTCTCCCTGAACTGAAAATTTTGCATCAAACGTTAGATGCAAAAGCGAAAGAATTTAAAGATATCGTAAAAATCGGTCGTACTCACTTACAAGATGCAACTCCGCTGACGCTAGGCCAAGAAATTTCTGGTTGGGCTGCAATGTTAGCGCATAGTGAAAAACACATTGAAAACGCAGTTCCACATGTGTGTGAATTAGCGTTAGGTGGTACAGCAGTAGGGACCGGTTTAAATACTCATCCAGAGTATGCCGTTCGTGTTGCGAAAAAAATTGCAGAATTAACCGGCCAGCCATTTATTACAGCTCCGAACAAATTTGAAGCATTAGCAACCTGTGATAGCCTTGTGCACGCACACGGAGCTTTAAAAGGTTTAGCCGCTTCTCTAATGAAAATTGCGAATGATGTAAGGTGGTTAGCATCTGGCCCTCGCTGCGGTATTGGTGAAATATCTATCCCAGAAAATGAGCCAGGCAGTTCAATCATGCCAGGTAAAGTTAACCCGACACAGTGTGAAGCATTGACAATGTTATGTGCTCAAGTGATGGGGAACGATGTTGCTGTGAACATTGGTGGGGCTTCAGGTAATTTTGAGTTGAATGTATTCCGCCCAATGTTAATTGATAATTTCTTACAATCTGTTCGCTTGTTAGCTGATGGTATGCGTAGCTTTAATGAGCACTGTGCGATTGGAATTGAACCAAATCGTGAGCGCATTGAGAAATTACTTCATGAATCGTTAATGTTAGTAACTGCTTTAAATACCCACATCGGGTACGATAAAGCGGCAGAAATTGCTAAAAAAGCACACAAAGAAGGGCTGACGCTGAAAGAATCTGCACTGAAACTAAACTATTTAACTGAAGAACAGTTCAATGATTGGGTTCGTCCAGAAGATATGGTTGGCAGCATGAAATCTTAAGCTAGCTTATTAAACTGGCTTTATATAACACCCATACTGTTTTACAGATGGGTGTTTTTTTAGCGTTCAATATACAAATTTAATCGAGGAATTAATAATTCAACCTGTTTTGCTTTAGGTCGATTACGAATAGCAATGTTATTTGCATGGTAATCGGGGAGCTCACCGATTTTAATTTCTGCTACTGTTTTTTCGAGCGCAAAAACGAATAAAGGTGTTGCACAGGCAAACTGCGTTTGTTTCTGTTGCTCTTTATCCCACACTCGAGCTATTGGCTGAACTTTGACAGGGCGTTGAGTTTTCAAAACCGCATTATGAGGTAGGGAATCAATTAGCCGAATTTCATTTTCCAGTTGTAAAAGCCAATGTTCTTTAGGTAAATGAAGAGGGCAACGGCCACTATCTATACTTGCTTGTAAACGGTCTAGTACTGTATCTTTGGTCACTTTATTGATAACTTTTTTATTCGCCCAGCCAAAATTAACTGTATCGATATCAACCAATGAGGTGAGGGTACGATAGGTATTTAATGTCAGCAGTCCGTGTAAACTGTCACGGATAAAGTCGAATCGATGAGGTTCATTCACTTGTGTGACAATTGCCTTTATATGCATCTTTAACTCATTAATCTTTAATATTAACAAATTAAAGTCACGATATGTCTGTAAATGAGTTTGTATGCATATAACGCCAGGTAAGCGGATAGCGGCTTTATTGCTAATTTTTTCGGATTTATTCTGCAAAAATAATAAGTTAATTAACTTTATTGCTTCACTAACAGCATCATGACCCGTTAGTGTATGTACTGAAATTTGTTCTATTTCATTATTTTCCTCACCTTTAATAACTGAAGGTAACTGAAATACATGGGCTGTAAATGGAACCTGTTTTGATTGTTCCAGCAGCAAGAGGCTAAATTGGTTTATCCGTGACTCCAATTCATTGAACGTATCAATCAAATCTTGTTTTATAGTCATTTAGTTACAACATTCAAGTGGGTGATAACTATAATTACCATTAACTATCGAGCTTATCAATAATAAAACGAAGCTTAAAAGGGCAAGTGGGTATTTTAACACTTGTCCTTTTCTTGTATATAACTTTACTTTTACGTTAATTTATTTCTGTATCAATGACTTGGTAAAATGCATTTGGTGTATCATATATCGTCCAAATGGCTAAGATTACATGGTAACCTTTTTGATTTTTCGGTAATACACAGTTGTGTTCCACAATTTCCCCTGGAGTTTCTACACGTTCAAATTTACAAAATGGGGTTAGTGTAAATTGATTACGCGATAATAGGGGTTGTGTGCCCATTTCATCGAAAAGTCCAAAGTTTGCTCCTAGCCCTGTAATATCAAGGGCTACAGATAGTGTGTTATACGACAGTATTAACACTTGATACTATTACATTGAAAAATTAAAGGTTCTAATTTCCTCAGTAAGGAATTATCAATAAATAAAGATAGCGTTCGTTTAGATAATTCATAGGCCAATATATATGTTTTGACGAATGTATTTCCTTGGTATATCTTACACACATTAAATATAGGAGAAAGTATGGAACCACTACTGCTGTTTAAAATTTTAGCCGACCAAACCAGACTGGATATCGTGCTACTGCTAAAAGCATCTGGTGAACTGTGTGTTTGCGACATCTATACGGCCTTGAATTTATCGCAACCAAAGACTTCTCGACATCTAGCAATGCTTAGAGAGTCGGGTCTTTTGCTCGATTCAAAACATGGTAAATGGGTTCATTATCGATTATCTCCAGCATTACTACCGTGGGTGAAAAGTATCATTGATGTCACCTATGCCACAGAGAAAAATAGAGTTGCAGATTTACTCAAAAGCTTAGAGACAAAAGAACCTGCGAGTAGCTGTTCTATATAAAAATTTTTAAGTTAACATATTCGAAAAAACATATATAAGGTTGAGATATGAAAAAATTAGAAGTATTTGATCCCGCATTATGCTGTAGCACTGGTGTTTGCGGAACCGAAGTCGATCAAGCATTGGTAGACTTCGCAACAGATGTGGATTGGTTAAAAAAACAAGGGGCAAGTATAAGGCGTTTTAATTTAGCGCAAGAGCCTATGGAGTTCGTTAACAACACAAAAGCAAAAACATTTTTGGAAACCGCAGGCGCCGAGTCACTTCCACTATTGATTCTTGATGGTGAGATTGTGCTGACTGGTCGATACCCAAAACGACATGAGCTAGCAAGATGGTTTGGTATTCGGCCGAATATTGAAAAAGCCGAAATTGTTAAATCGTGTTGTGGTAATGGTAAAACGTGTTGTTAACAGGAGCAATAAAATGAAATTTTTAGATAACACACCTAATTATTTATTTTTTACTGGAAAAGGTGGTGTGGGTAAAACTTCTATTTCTTGTGCGACCGCAATTAAGTTGGCTGAAAAAGGGAAAAAAGTCTTACTGGTGAGCACTGATCCAGCTTCTAACGTTGGGCAAGTATTCTCTCAATCGATAGGCAACAATATTAAGCCAATAACATGGGTTCCAAATTTATTTGCTATTGAAATAGACCCTCAAGCTGCCGCTGAAGAATATCGAAACAAAATTATTAATCCAATCAAAGAAAGTTTACCTGAAGCGGTAATTCAAAGTATTACGGAACAGCTATCAGGTGCCTGTACCACAGAGATTGCAGCTTTCGATGAATTTACTGGGTTGTTAACCAATACCGAAATTACAAAGCAATTTGACTATATCATTTTTGATACCGCACCAACGGGGCATACCATCCGTTTATTACAACTCCCGAGTGCATGGAGTGATTTTATTACTGATAATCCTGATGGTGCGTCATGTTTAGGGCCAATGTCTGGTCTTGATAAACAACGTGAACAGTACAGCATGGCGGTGGAAGCGTTGAGTGATAAATCACTAACAAGGTTAGTATTAGTTGCACGACCTCAATCAGCGGCATTGAGAGAGGTTGCGAGAACCTATAGCGAGTTGTCATCTCTGGGTATCAGAAATCAGCAATTAATTGTCAATGGTGTTTTCCCTGAAACGGCGGTGACTGAAAATGATAAGTTATCCCATGCGCTCTACTCTCGTGAACAAGCGGCATTAGCATCTATGCCTGAAGCACTACGCTCGTTACCTGTCGATATTATTTATTTACAAAATATCAATATGGTGGGTGTCGATGCACTGAAGCAGTTGTTATCTAATGAGATGCCACAAATTCCAACTATTACCCCGACAAAACAACCTATTTCTTTACCCACCTTGTCAGAACTGGTTGGCGAAATATCTCAGCAACAGCATGGGCTGATTATGTTAATGGGCAAAGGTGGTGTAGGGAAAACAACGATTGCGGCATCAATCGCGGTTAAATTGGCAGAAAAAGGGCTTGATGTACATCTGACTACATCCGATCCAGCCGCGCATATTGAATCAACCCTCGATGGTGTTTTACCGAATCTTCAAGTTAGCCGAATTGACCCTATCGCTGAAACTGAACGTTATCGTCATTATGTCTTAGAAACAAAAGGGAAAGATTTAGATGCAGAGGGGCGCGCATTACTTGAGGAAGATTTGCGCTCTCCTTGTACTGAAGAAATTGCGGTATTCCAGGCTTTTTCTCGCATCATTAGAGACGCGGGTAAACGTTTTGTCGTCATGGATACTGCGCCGACTGGGCATACATTATTACTTCTGGATGCAACAGGGGCATACCATAAAGAAATTGCTAAGAATATGGGTGAAAAAGGCCACTATTTAACGCCGATGATGCAATTACAAGATCCTGAACGCACCAAAGTCATTATTACGACACTCGCTGAAACAACGCCTGTGCTTGAGGCGGAAAATTTGCAAAATGATTTAATACGGGCAGACATACATCCGTGGGCGTGGGTAATCAATAACAGTCTATCTATCACGGAAACAACCTCACCATTGTTACTTTCAAGAGCAGAACAGGAAGTCGCTCAGATTGAAAAGGTGACATCAACATTGGCAAAACGTGTTGCTATTGTTCCTTTGCTTGAAACAGAGCCTGTGGGGATATCTGCATTAAGTCAGCTCGCAGAATAAGTTTTATTTTCTAAAAATAAAAGGTGCGGAAAAGCACCTTTTAAATGAGGTTGTTATGTTTATTGCCGCATTCATTTTTATTTTAACGATCACCTTTGTTATTTGGCAGCCCAAAGGACTGGGTATTGGCTGGAGTGCTACAGCAGGGGCTGTATTGGCACTGATCTTTGGTGTGATCAGTTTTCAAGACATCCCGATTGTTTGGAACATTGTTTGGAATGCCACGGCGACATTTGTCGCCGTAATTATCATTAGCCTACTTTTAGATGAAAGTGGTTTCTTTGAATGGGCGGCATTACATGTTGCCAAGTGGGGCGGGGGTAAAGGAAAACTGTTATTCAGTTATATCGTGTTACTTGGTGCAACGGTTGCGGCCTTATTTGCCAATGATGGCGCAGCATTGATATTAACGCCCATTGTGATTGCGATGTTATTGGCACTTGGTTTCAACAAAGGCACGACATTAGCCTTTGTCATGGCTGCCGGGTTTATTGCAGATACGGCGAGCTTGCCGCTGATTGTTTCGAACCTCGTGAATATCGTTTCTGCGGACTTCTTTAATATTGGATTTACTGAATATGCATCGATTATGGTCCCAGTGGATATTGCAGCAATTATTGCAACATTAGCGATGCTGCATTGGTTTTTCCGCAAAGATATTCCTAAACAATATGATGTTACCAAACTGAGTGAACCGACTTTAGCCATTAAGGACATGACAACGTTTAAAGCAGGTTGGCTGGTATTGGTACTGCTACTTATTGGTTTCTTTGTCTTAGAACCATTAGGTCTTCCAGTGAGTGCAATTGCGGCTATTGGCGCCTTAATTCTTTGGGTGATTGCAGCCAGAGGCCATACGATTAATACCCAAAAAGTATTACGTGGCGCACCGTGGCAAATCGTCATTTTCTCTTTAGGTATGTACTTGGTTGTTTATGGTTTAAGAAATGCAGGGTTAACCGATTATCTTTCTGAAACGCTCAATTACCTTGCAGACAAAGGGTTATGGGCAGCAACAATTGGTACGGGATTTATAACTGCATTTTTATCCTCAATAATGAATAATATGCCAACGGTATTAATTGGTGCTTTATCCATTGAAGGGAGTGAAGCGTCAGGGCTAATTCAACAAGCAATGGTTTATGCCAATGTGATTGGTGCCGATTTGGGGCCTAAGATTACACCTATAGGGAGTTTGGCGACGTTGCTGTGGCTGCATGTTTTATCACAAAAGAACATGAGCATTACATGGGGATACTATTTTAAAACAGGGATCATCATGACACTCCCTGTACTTACCGTCACTCTCGTTGCTTTAGTGCTTCGACTTTCACTGTTAAATTAAGGCTAACCGAATGAATGAAATTACCATTTATCACAATCCAAATTGTGGCACTTCACGCAATACGCTTGCTATGATCCGCAATAGCGGCGTTGAGCCAACGATTATTTATTATTTAGAAACACCGCCGACTAAAGATATGTTAGTACAACTTATTGCTGATATGAATATCACGGTAAGGGCGTTACTACGAAAAAATGTTGAACCGTATGAACAATTAGCTTTAGAAAATGATATTTATACCGATGACCAACTGATTGATTTTATGTTGCAGTACCCAATACTGATTAATAGACCCATTGTTGTTACGCCAATAGGAACTAAACTTTGCCGACCTTCAGAAGTCGTATTGGATATATTACCTCATCCGCAACAACGTGAATTTATCAAAGAAGATGGTGAGGTTATTGTTGATAAACAAGGCATTAGAGTAAAGTAAATCACTGACGATATTTATCATGATGAGCGTACCGATGTATGGCATCAGTACGCTCATGTTAATCCGGTACTTGCTTAAGGTCGTTGATATTGGTATTTTAAAAAAATATACTATTCATAGGAACAGCTGATCATATTATGCGCCTTACTCCACCCTGAGATACCCCCTTCCTTTTAGGTTGATACTAAATCAGCCAATTTCCACATCCCTTCTTTGGGATAATTTCGTTTATTTAAAATATACTCTCCCATCTTGGGATTGATAGATTACAAGGTAGTCTAATATGCTTTTGTCCTCCTCTCGTCAGGACTGGCTGGGTAACATCCGTGGGGATGTCCTAGCCGGTATTGTTGTTGCTTTAGCGTTAATTCCTGAAGCCATCGCATTTTCAATTATTGCAGGCGTCGACCCCAAAGTTGGGTTATACGCCGCATTTTCTATTGCGGTAATTATCGCTTTTATCGGGGGGCGCCCCGGCATGATTTCATCGGCAACTGGTGCAATGGCACTTTTAATGGTCGTTCTGGTGAAAGAACATGGCCTTCAGTACCTATTAGCTGCGACGGTATTAACCGGGATATTTCAAGTTATCGCAGGATATTTAAAGCTCGGTAATTTAATGCGATTTGTTTCACGTTCGGTGGTAACGGGATTTGTTAATGCGCTGGCTATCTTGATTTTTTTAGCGCAACTCCCTGAATTAACCAATGTGAGTTGGCATGTTTATGCAATGACCGCGGCAGGCTTAGGGATTATCTATCTGTTTCCATTAGTCAATAAAACCATTCCGTCTCCATTAGTGTGTATTGTTGTATTAACGATAATTTCAATATGGCTTGGTCTTGATATCCGAACGGTTGGTGATATGGGCGTTCTGCCTGACAGTTTGCCTATCTTTCTTTTGCCCGATATTCCCTTGAATATTGAAACGCTACTTATCATATTACCCTACTCATTAGCGCTTGCTGTTGTTGGCTTATTGGAATCAATGATGACTGCAACGATTGTGGATGATTTGACGGATACAACCAGTGATAAAAATCGAGAATGTAAAGGGCAAGGCATTGCCAATATAGCCACTGCATTTATTGGCGGGATGGCAGGATGTGCGATGATCGGTCAATCCATTATCAATATAAAATCGGGTGGCCGAGGTCGATTATCGACACTGGTTGCGGGTGTTGTTTTATTACTAATGGTGGTTTTTCTTAATGATTGGGTATCAAAAATCCCTATGGCGGCGTTAGTTGCTGTGATGATTATGGTGTCAATTGGGACCTTTTCTTGGCAATCCCTTGCCGATATACGAGTCCATCCGCTATCGACCAGCATCGTTATGATAGCCACCGTCATTGTTGTCGTTTGGACCCATAATCTGGCTTACGGGGTACTTGTCGGGGTGCTCATCGCAGCGCTTAATTTTGCCAATAAAGTCGCGAGATACATGACAGTTACATCAAGACTAGACAGAAAGGTACGTCATTATGAAGTTCGGGGACAAATTTTCTTTGCCACATCGGAACGCTTTGTTAATGTCTTTGATTTTAAAGAAGACATTGATAAAGCGATTATTGATGTGAATCATGCTCATTTTTGGGATATCACTTCCGTCAGCGCGTTAGATAAAGTGGTGATTAAGTTTCGACGTGAAGGCATTGATATTGAAATTAAGGGGATGAATGAAGCCACTGCAACGTTGGTTGATAAGTTTGGTATTCATGACGACCCGGAAAAAATTGAAAAATTCATGGGAGGTCATTAATTATGACAGCAGATATCATTCAAAAAACTTGCGTAATTGGGTGTATTGACCGTTCGCCCTCGGCGATTGCCGTTTGTCACGCAAGTACTTGGATAGCTCAAACACTCAAACTTCCGCTGACACTGTTACACATGAATGAAAAAATCTCGACATCAGCACACCATGATTTAAGTGGGGTCATTGGATTTGATACCCGAGAAACTTTATTGAATGAACTCGTGGATATTGAGGAAAAGCGGGCGCGTTTAACCCGTGAGGAAGGCCGACAATTATTGATGAGTGCAAAAGAAATCACTCAAGATTTAGGTCTTCTTGATGTTAATACACTTCAGCGGCAAGGAGCTTTAGCCGAAGTGCTAAATCAAGATGATACGCATATTGTTGTACTCGGTCGTCGAGGCGAGCAATCTGAATTAACGGGGCATATTGGCCGTCAACTCGAAGGCATTATTCGTCTTCAAAAAAACTCAGTGCTTATCTGTAAGCAAAATTTTACCCCACCAAAAAAGATGATGATTGCGTTTGATGGAAGTGAGGAAGGTGAACGCGTCATTCATCGGTTAACACAAGTGAAATTATTAGCCGGTAGTGATTGCTATCTGGTAATGCACGGTAACCAAGACAGTCAACTCAAAAAAGCACAAAACCGACTTCATCAAGCCGACATTAAGGTGAAAGCCAATTTACTTGAGGGTGCCGATAGCATCGTTGATGAATTGTGTAACTTTGCAGTACAACACCATATTGATTTGATCATCATGGGGGCTTTTGGTCATTCGCGAGTGAAGCAATTTTTTACCGGAAGTCATACGACAGAGATGATACATAAAACGCCCGTGTCATTACTCATCATTCGTTAGTTTTTTCGTCTATTGTCATTATTACCAAGAGAGGTGACTCACTTTCGTCACCTCTCTATCATAATAAGTGGCTACGATTTATCCACAATATGAATAAAGTGAATGTGTTTTTCATATTGATCGAGGATATCATGAATAATCTGCGCTTCACTCCATCCCATAATATCGTAGTCCTGCCCACCTTCCTTTAAATAGACTTCAGCGCGGTAATATTTCTGAGGTTCATTATTTTCATCATCATCCATCCCCACTAATGCAAAAGACGGCGTCAGGTAGTCCCGTAATCGTATTTCATAGAGAAAATTGAGACTCTCACCAAATTGCACTTCCAGAGTCACCCTATCGTCCTTATTATGGATAGCGGCCTCTGTGCTCTGCTTTTCCAACTCAGTGATGACAGATTGCATAGCGGGCTCAATCACTTCTGTCATGAAACGTTTAACCTGATTACGTTTAGGGAAGAAGGCTATTTTACGTAATCGACGCTCCCATGATAACCCCCCACGTCCTGTATTCGGTGCTAAAGTGGCAAGCTGTTGACTGTCTTTTTTGTAAACATCAATACGTAAGGCTTTTAGCAATCCGACGATAGCAGTCAATAAAATAATCGCAAAGGGTAGCGCGGTAGCAATTGTCATGGTTTGTAATGCCGTTAATCCTCCGGCCAGTAAAAGTGTGATTGCAACGGCCCCCATCAAAAAGGCCCAAAAAATACGTTGCCATACTGGCGTGTGAATTTCACCACCGGAGGCTAACGTATCGACAACCATCGCACCGGAATCCGCGGATGTCACAAAAAAAACAATGACCATCAGCATCGCGACAAAAGAAAGGGCAGATGAAAACGGAAAGTAATTTAAAAATTCAAATAAAGCGAGAGCAACGTCTTTTTGAACCACTTGCGCCAACATTTCTGCCCCATTATCGCGGATCAGATGGATGGCACTATTGCCAAAAAAAGTCATCCAAAGTAGCGTAAACCCGGCAGGGACAAACAGAACGCCAGTGACAAACTCGCGAATGGTACGCCCTCGAGAAATTCTGGCGATAAACATCCCGACAAAAGGCGACCATGAAAGCCACCATCCCCAATACAATAATGTCCATCCCCCCAACCATTCACTGGATTGCGGTTCATAAGCATAAAGATTGAAGGTTTTATTGATAATATCTGAAAGATAAGCGCCTGTATTTTGGACAAAAGATTTGAGTAACAATACGGTCGGGCCTAAAATCCCAATCAATAGCAGTAACAATCCGGCTAAACTGAGATTGATCTCAGAGAGAATTCGTATCCCTTTATCTAAACCACTGACCACCGATAACGTGGCTAATCCCGTGATCACCACAATCAAAATCACTTGCATCGTTGGACTAACGGGAAAACCAAAGAGGTGTGCTAATCCTGCATTCACTTGCAAAACACCAAAGCCTAATGATGTCGCCACCCCGAAAACGGTGCCGACAACAGCAAAAATATCGACAGCATGACCAATAGGTCCATAAATCCGTTCACCAATGATCGGGTAAAGTGCTGAACGTAAGGTGAGCGGTAAGCCATGTCGATAACTAAAAAAAGCGAGAATTAAGGCGACAATCGCATAAATCGCCCAAGCATGTAGTCCCCAATGGAAAAACGTAATTTCCATCGCTTCTCTTGCAGCTTGAACTGTCTGTGGGTCTCCAATGGGAGGAGCAAGATAATGCATCACGGGTTCTGCGACCCCAAAAAACATAAGCCCAATTCCCATTCCAGCAGAAAACAACATAGCAAACCAGGAAAGATAACTGAATTGGGGCTGGGAATGGTCAGGACCCAATTTAATTTCACCAAATCGAGAGAGGCCTAAATAGGCGACAGTCAATAAAATTAAGGCAACAGCCAGAATATAAAACCAGCTGGCATTCTCAAAAAGTTGTGCCTGTAGAGCTTTGAGCAAAATTTCAGAACGTTGAGGAAAAATAGCGGCTATTGCAACGACACATATAATAATAAAAGCGGAAACAAAGAAAACGGGCGGATTTATCTTCCCCCACGTTTGAGACTTTTGTGGTGATAATGACATTCAATCTCCCTTTTAATGCGTGCTCATGATTGTCATGAAGCTCGGTTTATTGTGATAAATATAAGTTATTTAATTAAAAAGTATCCAATCACTTGTTTATACTTAAATATCTCTCTCATGTCATTCCACGCGGTATGACTCATTGTTGAGTAACATAAACTTGATAAACGAATAGAGGGACATTTATTGCGCTATTTTCATCGATTTTGATACTTTCGAAATAGTATGCCGCGAACAACCTATCAGGTTTTCTATTTGGCTATAGCTTTTTTTCTCCATCAGAAGGCCTTCAATTTTTTGGTGTAATATTTTGTTGATCGGACGGCCTTTATACTTCCCTTCTTGTTTGGCTTTTTGCACTCCTTGCGCTTGACGACGCCGTCTATCTTCGTAATCCTTTCTTGCAACCGCTGCCAGCATGTCTAACATCATACTGTTAAGGGCAGCAAGCATTCGTTCTGTAAATTCATCGGTGCGACTCATAAACTGGTAACTGGTTGGGAGGTCTAAAGAAACGACCTTTAACCCTTTGTGTCCAATGAGATATTTTAATTTTTCCCAGTCATCGGCATTCAAGCGGCTAATTCTATCTACCTGTTCAACTAAAATAATATCACCGGGCATGGCCACATTGAGTAAGCGAAAGAGTTCAGGTCTGTGAAGCTGAGCGCCTGACTCATTTTCTTCAAACCAGCAGGCAATTTGTAGCCCCATTCCTTCAGCAAATTTCAACAGTTCATTTTTTGCTCTTGACGCATCCTGTTCATGCGTAGAAGCACGTAGATATCCATAAATTCGTATATTTGTCTTCATCGGTGCACTATACATTGGTGTTGTTATAGTAGTGCATTATACATCTATTTTTTATACTTATTACACTAGAGTTTACCTAGTGTAGTTAAGGTAGACTTAAATTGCACTTTTATATCGATTACGCGCGCGTCCATTATATGATGTTGTTTATTTTTAGAGGATAGAACATAACCACAATGAAAGAGATTAAATCAGGCCGTATTCAAATTTTGACAGAACAGGAGATTCATGAGCTCTATTCTCGTCCAATATTTAATCAAATTGAGCGTGAAGAATATTTTTCATTAGATCCGAGTATAAAAAAAATCCTCACTAAAATGGGAAAAATTGAAACGAAAATATATTTAATTCTTCTGATTGGTTATTTTCGCGCGAAGCCTGTTGTCGCTCAATTTAAACTACGAGAGGTTAAACAAGATGTCGACTATATTTATGCGACACATTTTCCAAATAGAAAGCCGAAATACCCCTTTATTGCTAAAAGTACTCGAGCAACATTGATCGCTAAAATGCATGAAATACTGGGTTTTTCGCGGTTATTAAGACAAGATAAACAAGCCTTGATAGAGCGTTTGGGTGATGTCGCAACAATCTGTACATACCCCAAATATATTTTTGATGAATGCCTCGCTTTTTTAGGTCAAAACAGAATTGGATTAGTGGGTTATTCCACTTTGCAAAATATGATCACCACGGTTTTAGCTAATGAGAGGCATCGTACCGAGTTGATCCTTTCAAATAGCGTGCCACCAATAATACATAAAAAATTAAAGAAGATACTGCATACAAAAGGGGTTTTAAATAGTCTATCTGGCCAACAAGGCGCAGCTAAAGATTTTACACCGACAGAGCTCGCAAGTGAAATTGAAACGCATAATGCCATAAAAAGTGTTTATCCCGACGTAAAACGTCTTGTTGGTGAATTGGGATTATCATTAGGTAATTTAAGCTATTATGCATCGATTATTCAACATCAATCGATTTATAAAATTCGTCGATTTCCCGAATGGCAAGGCATGTTATATCTGGTTTGTTATCTATTTTTTCGCTACCAAGAAACTAATGATAAATTGGTAACAGCTTTTTTATATGTGACGAGAAAGCAAAGGGAAGCTGCGAGTGCTTTAGCTAAGTTACGCATTGCAGAAGAACTGGAAATTATTCGTGAAAAGTTAATGCATGCGGGTAATATTTTACACCTCTTTGTTGATGAAAACGTCAGTGACAATACGCAATTTGGTGATATTCGCCAAAATGCATTTGCAATGATGTCTAAAGATGAAATTCAGTTAATAAGTCAACATCTTAATAAGAATAGTTTTGATAAAACCCATTATGAGTGGCTATACATTGATACACAATACAGAAAAATTGCGAATACAATGAGGTCACTCTTTCTCGCGATTGATATCGAGTGCGAACCAGGATTACAACTACTATCTTCCCAATTATTAACAGCAAAATCAGAACTTCAAAAAGATAAGCACATTTCTACCGTCGATCAGCGGTTACTGTTAAAAAACGATAAACCTTTTATCCTGATAGATGAACAGGTTAATACTCAACGATTTGAATACTATTTATACCAAAAAGTGGCTCGGATGATTGAGAGTAACAATATTTACATCAATGAAAGCGCCAGCAACAAGCGTTTAGACGATGATCTGATTTCAGCCACCGAGTGGAAAAAAAGCCATGTCATCATTCAAAAAACAGGATTAACTCGGCTCAATACACCGATACAACAAACGCTTTCGGAATTAACGCAAAAACTGAGAGACCAAATGGAGCGAATTGGTCGCAATATCCATGATGGAGCCAATGATTTCGTGACACTTCAACCGCGTTCAAATCAGTTAACATGGAAACTGGCGAATAAACGCTGGAAAGATGACATTGATAATCCCATATATAACCAGCTCCAACATATGGGGATCATTGAAATTATGGACTATGTTCATCAAAAAACGGGTTACTTAGATGCATTTAAAAATATCGCATCAAAAAAGAAAAACACTAAGGCCAAAGAGGGCGATTTACTCGCTTGCATATTTGGAAATGGCTCAAACTATGGTGTTCATCATATGTCATCAATATCAGATAGAGCCATCGGTGTGCTTAGAGCCGTCAATGATGGTTATATTAGGCCTGAAACAACGAGTGAAGCTAATGATATGATAGCTGATGCTTTAGCAAAACTCCCCATTTTCAAATATTATACGATTAACGAAAGTGCCCCATTTGGTAGTATTGATGGCCAAAAACATGGTTGCCGAATCAATACATTTAAAGCCCGTTTTTCTGCTAAATATTTCCGAAAAGGGAAAGGCGTATCAGCACTCACATTAGTTTCAAATCATGTACCAATAAATACGAAAGTGATTTCAGCCAATGAATATGAGGCTCACCACGCATTCGATTTACTCTATAATAATACCAGCCATATTCAGCCCAAAACATTAGCAACAGACACGCATGGCGTTAACAATGTAAACTTTGCTATCCTTGATCTCTTTGGGTATCAGTTTGCCCCGCGATATGCAAAATTTAAACACGTTTTTAATGAATTGTTTGAGATCGAGTATGATGAAATCCTTTCCCTGAAACTTAAAAAATCGCTCAACTTATCACTCATTCAAGAAGAGTGGGAAAATATTCAATGGATAATTTGTTCATTAAGCCGTAAAACGACGACACAAAGCACGGTGATTACTAAGCTTTCTAACAGTAAGAAAAACAATCGCACCTTAGCGGCTCTTCGTGAATATGACCGAATAATTAAGTGTTTATACGTTCTCGATTATGTTGATGACAAAATGCTCAGGCAGTTTGTCCAACAAGCACTTAATCGGGGTGAGGCTTACCATCAATTACGGCGTGCAATTGCGTCAATTAATGGTAATCAATTCAGAGGTGGCGATGATTACCAGATAGAACAATGGAATGATTGTGCTCGTATCATTGCTAACTGCATTATTTATTATAATTCTGCATTATTATCCAGTTTGATTGAAAAATTTGCGCGTGAAAATAATCAAGAAGCGGTGAATATGATAGCTGAGTTATCACCTGTCGCATGGCAGCATATACAGCTGGCCGGTAATTACACCTTTGGCCTTAAAAAAGATAATATTGTACTGGAAAGATTACTGGAGAATTTAGATCCTCTTATTTCAGAAGAGTCGTTAAGCTTAGCGGCATAGTCTATTAATATTATTAAACTATATATCGGCTGTAGTCCTTGATATCAAAGGGCTACAAGCAAACTTTGGACTTTTCGATGAAATGGGCACACAACCCCTAATAGGGCATTTGGCTGCCAGTCAGGCTTAGTTATGAAATATTCCCATTTTGTCGTTTTATGTTTTGCCGTGATGCGCCATTTAAACTTAACATTAGGTGAATTTAAAATAACCCGTTTCCATCGGTTCGTAGTTTGTATGTCTAAGGGAGAAAAAGCACCAATACCAGCGCTAGCAATTTTTCCATCAGCTGGGCCGTATTGGGGGAAGCCTTTTTGGCCTTCAATCGATTGCGGCTCATATTGCACTGGCCCACAGTGAGTATTTATACCTTGTTTGCAGTAATATGAGCGACTTTCAGGGGATTCGACATAGCCATGGGACCAAACAAAAGAACTACAACAAAAGAGCAATGATGCAAATAAAAATAGTTTTAGTGAGAATGGTTTCATTGAGTTTCCTCGTAATTAATAGACATTTTCATCATCTACTAATCACGAGGAGGAGCGGTAGCTTAACCTTTATTAGTTCCTAACCTATTGGTTATAACAAATTGATTTCAAACGGCAAGCAATGATAATGCCGATAAATAATATTCCAGCGATAAATAAAGCAACTCCATTCCAACCGAAGTGTTGCCAAAATAAGCCACCAACCGTACCTGCAATACTTGACCCTGCGTAATAACTAAATAAATACAAGGAAGACGCTTGGCCACGTGCTCGTTTAGCTCTGCGTCCCACCCAGCTACTAGCTACAGAGTGTGCTGCAAAAAAACCCGTTGTCAGTATTGTCATTCCAAGTAAAACTAACCAAACATTTGAATGTAATGTGACTAAAATACCAACTAACATCATACTGATGGACGCTATGAGTACTTGTCCAAGTCCATATTTGTGAATTAGGCTTCCTGTTTTAGTCGCACTGTAAGTCCCTGTTAAATAAATAACGGATAACAAGCCGACAGTAGACTGAGAAAAAGAGTAAGGCGCTTCAAGTAAGCGATATCCAATGTAGTTGTACATTGTGACAAAGCCCCCCATCAAAACAAAGCCTTCAATAAATAGAAAAGGTAAGCCTTTGTCTCTAAAGTGTAGATGCAAATTAACCCACAGATTCTTAGGTTTTAAAGAACTCGCCCGGAAGTGCTGAGAAGGGGGCAATAAGCGCCAAAAGCCAATAGCCGCGATCAAAGCTAACGAACCTAAAATCACCACGGCAACACGCCATGAATAAAAATCAGCGATCACTCCCGTCACCAAACGGCCGCTCATTCCACCCAATGAATTACCACTAATATATAAGCCCATGGATAGTGCAACATAGCTTGGATGGATCTCTTCGCTTAAATAGGTCATCGCAACCGCGGCAACACCACTTAGCGACAAACCAACTAATGCTCTCGCAATTAAGATCCCTTGCCAACTCTGCATGACGGAACTAAGTAGCGTAAATAATGCGGCACAGGTCAATGCAATCACCATCACATTTTTTCGACCTATTGCATCTGAAATTGGCCCTGTAATTAATAAACCTAATGCCATCAAGCCAGTACTCAGTGATAATGATAAGCTTGCAGTGGCAGGGGAAATATTAAAATCCTCTGACAGCATAGGCAAAATTGGCTGCACAAAATACAGTAATGCAAATGTGGCAAAACCCACCGTAAAAAAAGATAAAGTCACACGTAAATACAGCGCATCATCTCTTTGTATGTAATGTTTTTTTGGTGTGGTATTTCCTTGCTGGGGTGCCCTTATTCCTTCGTTAGGTTGCTCAGATGTAAGACTATTCTGTGAGTGTTCCATGTATATTCCTTGTCATACCAACACGTTTGATTTCGATCAAAGAATAGAAACTTTCTATTTTTTTGTCTAATATATTAATCATTAACAATGATATTTTAAACATATCAATAATATCGAGAAAACGATGAGTATAGAACTTAGGCACCTGCGGTACTTTATTGCTGTCGCTGAAGAGCTCCATTTTGGCAAGGCTGCTGAACGTTTACATATTTCACAGCCCCCGTTAAGCCAACAAATACAAATACTTGAAGAGAAAATTAATGCAAAACTGTTAGAAAGGAATAACCGAAATGTTGCCTTAACGCCAGCAGGCACGATGTTTTTAAAAGAAGCGTATCAAATTTTAGCGCAAGTCGATGCAGCTGCGACAAAAGCGGCTCGCATGGAAAAAGGCGAACTTGGGGAGTTGTCCATTGGATTTACTTCAACTACGCCGTTTATGCATAAGGTCACAATGAGTTTACGGCAATATCGGGAAACATACCCAGAGGTTTCTATTCATATGCACCAAATGAATACGAAACAACAGATTGCACCATTAATTACGGGGCGAATTGATTTTGGCATTATGAGAAATACGGTGTTACCAGAGCAATTGGATTACCAGCTATTATTTAAAGAGCCATTTATGGTCGCTGTCTATGAAGGGCACCCATTGTTAGAATTTATTGATGTTGGTGTCGATATTCAACAGCTTGCTGATTATCCTTTTATTTTCTTTGAACGTGATGTCGGTACTGCGTTATATGATGAAATAAACCAATTGTTAACATCTGCGGGGGTGGTACCGACCATTTCTCAAGAAGCAGGGGAAGCAATGACTATCTTGGGGTTAGTTGCCGCAGGTATGGGAATTTCCGTAATTACAGAATCATTCACACGTATGAAAATTGATGGTGTGAAATACTTAAAACTCACAAATATTAATGCTTCATCTGAAGTCTGGTTAGTCTACAATACGCGTAGAGCATTACCTGCTGTCGCCAAAAAATTAACAAATCTTTTGATGGCCAATATTGTTGGTCAACAAAAGTGAGTAAGCTCACACTTTCAATGCAAACGAAATCATTCATACACAGATTAAGGCATAATAACTCATTGCTTTATAAAGGAATTGAATTATTACCATGGTGAATCAAACAGGCCATATTGACCAAATCAAACAATTAAATACGGGGATTGTATATCGTATCATTGATCAGCATGGTCCAATTTCGCGTATTGCCTTATCAAAACAAGCACAGCTTGCGCCTGCAAGTATCACTAAAATTACACGCGAGCTTATGGATGCCCACTTAATCAAAGAATTAGAGTTTCCTGTACTCGGTTTACGTGGACGCCCAGCGATAGGGCTAGTGATTGAAAGTGAAGGGTGGCAATTTCTAGCGATCCGTATTGAAGAGCAGAAACTTACCATTTCCCTGAAAGAAATTAATGCGGTTACCTTAGCGCAAACAGAATATCCATTTACACCGCTAGGGAATAGCGAATTTATGGATTCACTTTCTGAATTAATTAGTCAATTTTTTGCTAGTCATCAAAACATATTAGAAAGAGTCACCGCCATTAGCATTCTTATTGATGGTATTTTAGATCCCCATACCGGTGTTATTTATCAGCATCCTTCTTTTAAAATCCATCAATTGGCCATTGCGGAACACCTTACCAAGCAAACGGGTTTACCCACCTATTTACATCCGCCAGTGGATGCGTTGGCGTTAATGGACCACTTTTCTCATCAGGAGAAAAGAAAAGCAAAAAACATCATTTACTTACAGCTACAAGATGTTGTTAATGTCATGGTGTTAAACCATGGAACAGCCTTAGATGCGAATACCCGTCGACCTATTTTGTTTGGCCATACCCAATGTGAGCCATACCAACATAACTTTTGCTATTGCGGTAGCAACGATTGCTTAGAAACAAAAACGTCCATTCCTGCGATATTGCGGCAAGCTAATAATTTCCTAATAAACTACCCTGATTCTTTTTTGCATCAACACGACATTTCAATTGAAAAAATTTGCGCTGGAGCAACATTAAACGACAGACTTTGTGTTTACCTTATTAATCAAGTTGCCCAGCAATTAGCTAAACCATTAGCACTGATGGTGAATTTATTTGGTAGTGAGTTAATTTTAGTCAATTCACCTTTGAATCAAGGTTCTGAGCTGTTTTTAAAATGTTTACATGACCATATAAATAAATACGCAGTTCCTCTGTATTCATCCAATTTATCGATAGAAAAATCTTTATTTACAGTAAAGGAGAGTGAAACATCATTAATACAGAGAGCATTATATGATGGTTCACTGCTACTACAACTATTACAAGGTTAAAACAATTCGATAATATTTATACTATCGTACACAAAATTGAGCTAACGCAAACTTCTCACTTACCCATTCCAATAAACTGAATCCATATCATTTTTGCAGCTTATTGCTGTATAAGTCTGTCACTTCAGGATAGAAAAAGACCATGATCAATCTATTTGTTACCGGGACAGATACAGATGTCGGGAAGACAGTATCGACGCTTGCCATCTTGCAAGCACTAAATAACCAAGGAATTAAAGCAGTGGGCTATAAGCCTATTGCAGATCAATGCATTGATACCCCTGAAGGAATCAGAAATAAAGATGCATTACTCATCCACAGTGTTTCTAAAGACCTTGTTTCTTATGATGAAGTTAACCCTGTGCGTATTACAGACAATTACAGCCATGAAAATAGCATTGATTTTAATAAAATAAAGCATGGTCTAGACCATTTACATCATCAATGTGACATGGTTGTTATCGAGGGTAATGGGGGATGGCGCTATCTACTTGATGACAATACTTTTTATGCAGACTGGTTAAAAGGTCAACCTGTTGGTGTGATCTTAGTCGTCGGCATTCAACATGGTTGTGTTAATCACGCATTACTAACAGCGGATGCAATTCGAGCTGATGGCTTACCATTAATTGGTTGGATGGCAAACCGCATCAATCCAGGATTGGCGCACTACGCACAAATCATTGAACGGTTACAACATCATATTAAGGCACCATTAATTGGGGAGATCCCGTATTTATTGCGGCCAGAAGAAAGAGAGTTAGGGCATTACCTTAATACAGATAAACTACAAGAACTTATTACCATTCCTAACTAAGCACGTTACGAACTAAGTAAGTTATTAATCAAAAAATAGGGCGCCATCATGAGTAGCGCCCTGTTTTTTACTTATAACTTATAATTAATGACGGGTATAAATGATTTTATAAGAATCATTTTGGCAGTGGCCGACGACTTGGCCTTTAGACGCGTCAACTTCATCATTAGGCACTGCAACCAAACTAAAGTTATCTGCAGGAACACCATTATTGATAATCTTTTGTTTGATTTCCTCAATTACGCTTTCACATGAAGCTTGCGCGAAAGCTGGTGCTAGCACCAGTGCAAATAAGGGTAACAATAATTTCTTTTTCATCTTCTCTCCTTGATCAACAGCTCCATAAAACAACCTATAAGGTTATGGATTATTAATTGGACGGCCATTACTTACGTCAAGGCAACGTTTAGTGCTCGGTTCCCAGTAAGCATTTAGATTGAGGCTTTTCTCGCATTTATCTTTTGCATCAAAAGCCTGATCTACTTTATCAAACTCTTTTTCGGTACGAGTATTAACCTTTTTGCGCAACATACGGGTATCATCCCATTGTTCCTTTTCTTGGCGCGCTTGCTCTTTATTAAGAGAGTCATCACCTTGACCTACTGAAACACACGTACTGCCTGCAGTACATGATGTCGTTGATTGTGCAGCGGAAGATGATGTAGCCCAAAGTAAAGGGAGACAGAAACATATTGCAGTTAAGCCAGTTTTCAACATTTTATGTGAATTCATGTAAATTCCTTACCAAACAGGACCGATAATCCCAGTATAGCTAAAAGTGTATCAGTACGTCTGTATAGAATAGTACTAAAAATTAAAGTTGTTTATATACGGTTAAACCAGCAAAAGTTTGGCAAACAGGCATCAATTCTAATGTATTTACATTCATGTGAGCCGGTAGAGTAGCAACCCAATAGACTGTTTCAGCAATATCTTCAGGGGTCAGAGCATCTGCACCTTGATAAGTGCTAGCTGCTTTATCGTCATCCCCTTTAAAGCGAATATTTGAGAACTCTGTACCACCAACGAGGCCCGGCTCGATATCGGTAACTCGAATTTTTTTCCCTTGTAAATCAGCACGCAAGCCAAGTGAAAATTGTTTCACAAAGGCTTTGGTTGCACCATAAACATTACCACCTTTGTAAGGCCAGCTCGCTGCAGTTGAGCCAATATTAATAATATGACCGTGGTTATTAGCAACCATGCCTTGCAATACCTCGTAAGTCATATTAACTAAACCTTTGGTATTCGTATTAATCATCACATCCCAATCGTCAGGATTGGCATCAAACGCCGGTTCTAAGCCTAAAGCCAAACCGGCATTATTAACTAAAATATCAATATGTTTGAGGTGTGCAGGTAAATTTGCAATCGCATCTTGGATGGCTGTTCTATCTTGGATATCCAATGTTAAAGGGTAAAATTTATCACCTAACTCTTGATGGAGAGCATCTAAACGCTCAGTTCTACGTCCTGTTCCAATAACGGTGTAATTATGTTTGATAAATCTGCGGGCAATTGATTCACCAAAACCAGAAGAAGCACCTGTTACTAAAATAATCATGGAAACCTCATAGTTATAATTGTCGTGTCAGTGTGGGTTTATTCTAACGCCATCGAAAAAGAACTACAAAAATTGTTACAACCCTAATATCTGTTTATCTTTTGGGTAGCTCAACGAATAACTAAATGAAATTTGCTTTTCTTCATTCGGTTCTAAGGCAATATCCCATGTTATTTCACCAGTGCTTTTATTGGTAACCGCATTTTTATCCTCTATTGCAGACACTTTTATATCGCTGTCCTCACTCACTGGAATTTGGTCATAAACAGTCAATTCAATGGGTTTCGTATGCATGTTTTTTACTTTGACCAAGTAACTTTCTGTTTGTTGAATAGTCGACCCCATAAAACTCGGTTTTTTCTTCATCTTTTCATTTGATTCACGAGAGACTTGAATACTCTTATCAACACCAAAAGGAACGCTCAATGTGTCAACCAATTGATTGGCATTGACTATAAAATTGCCTACATACGTATTTCCATAATATACATTAGCATTTCCATTCAATAAGTTAAGTGATTGCCAATCTTCAATATTCGCTTGTAAGAATACTTCTTCAGTCAATTTTGGCGTGGCAGTATACTTGTATTTTACATCAATATTTTGTTGTTTAATGGTGAGCGAATTCGGTTTGATCGTGCTTTTCAGGGAGTAAGGCAGGGCAATTTGGTAATTTAAATTGACACCATTGTTAGATGTAGTTACAAAATCTGAAACACCTGAATTTATTGTTTTTTTCTCACTGACACTGCTTTCTTCATACATTGCTATTGGCGCTGCTGGCATTTTCATTCGAGCCTGGCGTGCTATTTGAGCGTTATTATCATAAACGGACAAGCGCCAAGGCTGTAAGACAGAAGGCGTGATATTTTTAGACGGGTTAATCGTTGAAAGTGTTAAATTAACTTTATCCCAATCAATGCCTGTATTTTGCACTATGTCCGCTTTGTACGTTAAAACAATAGGGGATTGCGAATTCAGGCTGCGGATATCGTAACTTGGAGACCAAGCCGCATCAGGTGTTAAATAAGAAATTTGCAACTCTGCTGTCACCGGTTTTTGCGCATCGATAGACAAGACAATTTGGGTCTGTTCACCAATTGAAAAGGGCATTTTTTCATCAATTTTTGCCTGCAATAACGTAGCTTTTTCTTGTAGTTCAACTAATTCCAACTGGTTTTTTTGTTGCTCTTGTAAAATATTAGACATCTGCTGACGAATAAAATTTAATTTCTGGGCTGATTCTTCTAGGGTTTTCGCTGTATTTTCCCCAAAAAAGCGGTGATCTTTCAATAAATTTAATTGTTCTTCACCGACTTTAATTGCAATATTCAATGTCTCTATCTGCTGGCTTAATTGTTTTTTCTGATCCAAAAGTTCAGCAATAGCCATTGGATAATTAGCTTCTGTTGCTATATTTTGGATATTAACGGAGCGAATAACCACATCATCCTGTTCAAGATCAATCGATAGCGTACGCGGGTCAATATTACTTGCGATATTGGTGAGGATGACCGAGTTCGCCCCCTTATTAAGTGACAGTGTCACGGTGTTATCTAATTCAGCACCACGTAAAAATACGGTTGCGTGATTTAGCTTAACATCTTTATTTAGTTTAGTTTCAGCATCAGCACGCACGTGTTGAGAAGCCAAAAGTGTTGCGAATAATAAGCCGCTGACTAGCCGAGTAGAAACTGTCATTTTTAACTCCGAACATTAGTACCACTAAGTAAGATAATGACTAAAACTAGCCTATTTGACTTTTATTAGATAACAGATAAAACCTAAAAACTGGCAAAAGCACAAGGACCGAAGGGATAAACTTGGTTAATGGGTTTTTCTTTCTTTTTACCTGTAGAAATTTCTGAAATCTGAAAGAGATATTTTTCTAGGTGGGCCGAGACAAAACACCCATTAGCAGGTGTTTTATCTTGTTGGGCAGGTGCGACTTATTCTTCGAAATACCAATATCCTTGATTGATAAATTCGGTTAATTGCGCGATAAAAGCAGGGCTCTCCAGTGCTTCACCGAGTTCATTGATGCCGACTTCCGTAAGCTGGCACAATGCATCTGCACCCTTTGTTTCTGTGGTAATCCAGCCTTCCGAATTCACAAAAAAGTGCTCATTGATACGCATCACTCGCAAGCCGCTCAGTCGGATCAATTTTTGACCGTCATTTAACACACTTAGCACTTCTTCCGGTTGATATGGCGGATCTGAGGGTGCAATATCCAGCTCATGACGTAGAGTCGTTGCAAAACGGCCTAACCACTGTTCAAAATCATCCGGCTTGTTGATCATTTCAATCATCATGGCTCGTAGACGTTCAACCTCATGAGGTTCCATGGTACCTGTATTTTCAGTCACCGTGAGGTCAGGATCGCCATAATTTATGCCACCCAAATCCTGTTCCAGCGCATAGTCTGCAAAACTGCTCAGCAGATCACGACCAGTCGGCCCGCGAAAGCCGACAGAATAGTTCATGGTATCTTCGAAAGTGAAACCATCGTGAGGGAATCCCGGCGGAATATACAAAATATCTCCTGGTGCCATTTCCACGTCAATAATCGGTTCAAATGGGTCGACATGTAATAATGCCGGATGTGAGCAGAACTGACGCATCGGTAGGGCATCGCCCACACGCCAGCGGCGGCGTCCCATACCTTGTATGATAAAAACATCATAGTTATCAATATGAGGCCCAACACCACCTTCAGGCACTGAATAGGAGATCATCAAATCATCAAGACGCCACTCGGGCAGTACACGAAACGGTTTCACTAGTTCGGCTGCTGGTATATGCCAATGGTTGACCGCTTGCACCAATAGTGACCATCCTTTTTCGCCTAGTTCGCTGAAATCTTCAAACGGGCCGTGACTCGCTTCCCATTTATTATCAATAAAGCTGACTAGGCGGCTGTCAACTTCCGACTCCATGGCCAAGCCAGCCAGTTCATCCGGTGTGATAGGGTCGACAAAATCAGGAAATGCATTTTTCAATACAACGGGTTTTTTCTGCCAGTATTTTTCTAAAAATTCAGGCCAGTTAAGATTCAGTTTGTAAGCCATGTGACCACATCTATATGAGTAAATTAGCCTGTAATTATAGAAGCAATACACCGTCATGTTCTTGTTTGGTATCAAACGTCGGTCAATAACTTTTGTGGGAATACCTGTAGCATATTACCAGAATTCATTGGCTATCTTATGGCTCATAGAATTCATTGAAAAACGAAAGATTTATGAAGTCAAACTGAGTTTAGAACCCAAAAAGAACCAACACGATTAACCAGCCAGAACGCTGGTTTTCTTCATTTCACACTTAAGTTCGCATAATGCATATTATGTTAAATAGTATGTCAGAGCAAAAATAGGCCTTGCTCGTTCAGTCATTGCTAACACCCTATTGACTTAGATTGGTATTCAGCTTATTTATATGCGCTTAATAATAACCTGCCTATGCTTCGGATGTGCCGTAATGAGTGAATATAAATCAAAAGACCCTTTACATGGGGTTACACTAGAAATGCAAGTTAATGCATTGGTTGATAGATACGGTTGGAGCCAACTTGGACGCATTATAAAAATAAACTGTTTTAACAAAGATCCAAGTATTAAATCTAGCTTAAAGTTTCTTCGTCGCACACCATGGGCAAGAACTGAAGTTGAGTTACTCTATTTGGATATGATAGAAAACAACTCGATTGATAATACGGGAGCATATTCTAATGACCCATGGTGTAATTCGCGACGTTAAAAGCAAAGATAATTATACCAAGGAGTCTCACTCCAAACGGGATATTAGTGACCTCGCCTCATCAAGGTGATCTTCACTAATAAATTTTTTTGGTTATTTATGATGATGCTCACATGCAATTAGGTAATAATACTTATTATAATTTCAAATTAATTGAAAATTAAGTTATAACCATAGGCTTCGATTTCTCTATCATTAAGAAATGTCTTATATTTAGGAATGAAAGCTGTACCGGAAATATGAATTAATTCCCTTCAAAAAAATCACCTACACTTAATACCTATTCTTCGCGTATTAATCATTCCTACTACTCAACACAATTACCTTTATCGATTTCATTTCCAGCAATTGCATTACTCAAAATTGCAGTAATAAATATAAATTTCATATTAAAACTGTAACAAAATGAAAGTAAGTACTTTTCACTATTAAAAAATTTAAATTTTAAAACATTTATAAAAATAATTAACAATTTGATTTAAAAGATAATTTCAATTCATGCTGGATGTTTTTTAGAAGAAATGAATAATAACCTATCAAAAAATACAATTTTAATAGGAGGCACTGCCTTTACTTAGCATTGGTGTATGTATACTATTTATACATACCGATTAGCCAAATGATAGTTATTAATTCTATTCTTTCCCTGATTAAAGAGATGATTCTATATTTTATTAAAATCCATTTTTTATATTTACTAGAGGAATTACCTATGAAACTTACAAAGTCAGTTATAAGTATAGCATTGACAAGTTTAATAAGCTTTAGTGCTTTTTCTGCTCCTATTAATCATGGTAGTGGTAAAGTTACATTCACCGGAAGTATTATTAGTGCCCCCTGCTCTATTGATCCAGCATCATTAGACCAAACAGTAGATTTAGGCCAGGTTGCTGATTCTGTATTAAGTAATAATGGCAAATCAGATGGTCAATCTTCACCAGTAATGTTTGATATTAAATTAATTGATTGTACGTTAGAAACTGAGCAATCCGTTAATGTCACTTTTAGCGGTGCCGCTGCAACAAATGATCCAAAGTCATTATTAGCAATTACTGGAACGGCTTCAGGTGCAGGAATTCAAATAGTAGATAGCAATAACTCACCTATCGTTTTAAATGAAACCACTAATTCTAGTCATAAATTACAAGAGCAAACGAACACATTGCAGTTTGCGGCATACGTTAAAGGTTTAGGTACTCCAACGGGTCAACAAGGTCCAGTGGAAATTGTACCTGGCGAGTTCCAAGCAGTAACAGATTTCGTGCTTTCATATAATTAATTTAATTATCGATAGCAATAAGCTGAGGTAATGACAACTCGTTGCCTCAGCTTAATAAGATAAAGGCATTAGAATGAAGAAAAATAACATGATATTTTCTGTGCTTTTTGAAAAAAATTACGCTGCTATTATGAAAAAAGTAATTTTGTCATTTATCATATTACACAGTTTCATCTCATTTGCAGATGAAGATGATATTCAATTCAACATTAATATTTTGAATGCCGAAGATAGAGAAAACATCAACTTAGCGGTATTCTCTCGTGATTTATATATTGTTCCTGGCGTTTATCCGTTAAAAATTTATATCAATAACACACACTTGCCCGAAGAAAAAATCCATATTGTAAGCTTAGATGGTGAAAAATCAGAAGCTTGCTTAACCCCTGATATTGTTGAAAAATTCAACCTCAATAAATCAGCATTAAGTTCATTGGAATGGCAAAAAGTCGATGAGCTAACCTGCTTATCCATAGCGAGCTTATCGGGAATGACTGCAAAACCTGAGCTATCAAATAACTCATTAACAATCAATATTCCCAAAATGTACCAAGAGTATTCAACATTTGATTGGGAGCCTGCCTCACGCTGGGAAGATGGTATCACTGGCGTTATTTCGGATTACAGCTTGACATCGCAATATAATCATAGCCTTGGCAACAACTATACAAACGATGCAATATATCTTTCAGGGTTAGGTGTTATTGGCGCTAATTTAAATAGTTGGCGAATTCGTGGGCACTGGCAAGGAACCTATAACCATATTCAAACCAATAAAGCTGATGATTTAAAAGAGCTAAAGTGGAATAATATTTATGCATACCGTGCAGTAAGAGGCTTAAAAGCAAAACTAATTGTTGGTGAAGATTATTTACAGTCCGATTTGTTTGATAGCTTTAAATATACAGGTATAGCTCTGCGATCTGATGACAATATGCTTCCACCCAATCTACGCTCTTATGCTCCAGAAGTCACTGGCTTTGCAGAAACAAATGCGATTGTTAAAATCAGCCAAGATGGGCGCATTATTTATGAAAGTCTAGTACCCGCAGGGCCATTTAGAATTCAAAGCCTGAATAGTGGTATTTCAGGAACCTTACAAGTAGTAGTTGAAGAAAGTGATGGGCGCATCTCGGAATTCGAAGTTGAAGCGACAAATGTCCCCTTTTTGTCTCGCCCCGGAACGATTCGTTATAAAATAAGTACAGGTAGACCAACAGATTTAAGGCACCATGTTGATGGCGACCTATTTGCGCAGAGTGAAATATCTTTGGGGGTAAATAATGGTTGGTCTCTTTTTGGGGGAGCAATAAATAGTCATGACTACAATGCTTTTTCTATTGGTATTGGTCGCGACTTATCTCAATTTGGTGCAGTATCAACCTCTTTAACTCAATCTATTTCATCAATAAATTCTGAATCAACACATAAAGGGAAATCGATTAAAATCGATTATTATAAAAGCATTCAAGAACAAAATAGCCAGTTGATGTTATCGACACAGAGAGTCATTGACCGTGAGTTTATGACCATGGCAGACTTCATTAATTATAATAATGACCACGAATTTATTTACACTGGCTTTAATAAAAACTTGTATACCGCTTCAATGAGTAAAAATTTTACTGATTGGCGTTCATCGATGAATTTAAGCTATAACCACCAGACTTATTGGAATAGGCCAAATAGTCATCGATATAACCTAACATTTTCAAAGTACTCAGATACCGATATGTTTAGTAATGTCGGCCTATCCATTAATATTTTTAGCAGTAAAATGCAGAGTTACCGTGATAACGGTGCATACATGAGTATTTCAGTTCCTTTCTCCAGTGGAACAAACATTAACTACTCAACGTATAACGGAAAGAATGACAATACAAATAAACTGACCGCAAATACCCGAATTGATACAAAAAATAACGCTTCTCTCAGTGTCGGTAACAACAGGCATAGTGCTTTACTTAGTGGATATTATTCCCATAAAGGGAACAATACTGATTTTAATTCAAGTTTTAACTATATTAGTAATAGTTCAATAAATGTTTCATCGACATTGCAAGGTGGAATGACATTAACAAGTTATGGATCTGGTTTCCACCCTATCACTGCATTAGGCGGAACCCGTATTATTGTTGATACAAACGGTGTTAAAGACGTTCCTATTAAATATAATGGTAGCCATATACGTTCCAATTATTTTGGCACAGCAATTGTGCCTGATTTAAATAGCTACTATAAAAGTAATTTAGTTATCGATATTAACCAACTCCCTAAGAATGTTGAAGTTGCTGAATCAGTAACACAATCGACGTTAACAGAGGGTGCAATTGGTTACCGCAACTTTGATGTCATATATGGTTTAAAATTAATGACGGTAGTACGACTAAAAGATGGTAGCTATCCACCTTTTGCCTCAGATATTAAGAATAAAGATGGAAAGGTTACTGGTATTATTGGTGACCAAGGTGAGGCATATATTGGAGGGATCCGTGCTGGAGAGACAATGAATGTTTCATGGCAAGGTTCTGAGTGTGTAATTCAATTTCCAGAAAATATTGAAGAACACAATGTTTATGACAAATTATTATTATCCTGTAATTAATAAAAACTCATTGAAGGTAATCAATCATGATGAAAAAAATATCCGTTTTTTTATTAAGTAGTTTAATGGCAGCTCAGGCGTATTCAGCTATTTCAATGGACAGAACCAGAATTATTTTTGATGGAAATAATAACTCAGTGTCATTAACTGTAAGTAACAAAAACCCTCAGTTACCTTATTTAGCCCAAGGGTGGCTACAGGATGCTAAAGGTGACAAACTCACATCTTACTTCACTATATTACCACCCATCCAACGTATAAACGCAGGACAAACAAGTCAACTACGTATTGAATCTTTACCTGATATAGGCAAATTACCTCAGGATAGAGAAAGTTTATTTTTCTTTAATTTACGAGAAATTCCACCAACAAGTAAAAAAAGTAATGTATTACAAATTGCACTTCAAACACGAGTCAAATTATTTTATCGCCCTGCTTCACTAGTCATGGATTCAACCGAAATGAGAAATTCTCCATGGCAAAACAAGCTTATCTTGATTAAAAAAAGTGATGGTGTTTATGCAAAAAACCCAACACCCTACTTTATTATTTTAAATAGCATTAAAAAGAACCAATCGGCAGAAAAATTAGCGGGTTTTACAGTAACCGATGTCGAACCTTTTGCAGAGAAAAAATTATCAATTAGTGCCGAACAACTCGGAACAGCCCCTATTATTAATTATATCAACGACTATGGTGGCCAAGTCTATTTACCCTATAACTGTTCAGCAACCCAATGCCAAACACAACAAATAAAGTAATATTCTTTACAAAAGATGGGTAACATAATGTTTAAAATATCAAAGTTTCTATGCTTCAGTTTATTGTTATTTATATCGCTCTATGCATGGGCTGATGGCAAATTTGTAACAGTAAAAGTGAATGTGTTATCCGGTGGTTGTGTTTTAAACGATAATGAAGCAATTTTTGTGGATTTTGGTGATGATATTGTCATATCTCAAATAGATTCTGGGAAGTACATAGAAGTCATTGATTATGACTTATATTGCGATTCTAATTTTGATGAACTATATCTCATTTTTGATGGTGTTCAAGGTGAAACAGCAAACAGCCTTGATGTCGCAGATACACCTGGGCTTAATATCAAATTATTTATTGATAATAAACCTATGGTGATAGGAAGTCGTTATTACATAGATAATGACTCAAACTTACCTGCCTTAACTGCTGAATTAGCATTAGCAAATGGAATTCGACCTGTTGGTGGCGAGTTTTCTACGGCCGCGACACTTACTGTGGGATACCACTAGGATATTTATTATGAGAACAAGACACTTTTTATTACCGTTATTTATCATCGTAATAAATACGGCATCGGCAGTACCCGTTAATTTTAGTGGGCGTTTAATTGAGGGCGTGCCTTGTGTTATCAACAATAACCGCCCTATTGATATTGATTTTGGGGATGACTTAGTTGTAGCTCTCGTGCCCACAAAAGATGGGAAAACCTACATTCAAGACATTGATTTTGAATGGGAATGCAATGGAATTTCGTCTGGAACTGATGTCATTTTTAGCTTTGATGGGGCTCCCTCTGATTTTGACAAAGACCTATTGGCAATTAATGAGCAAGATGATATCGCATTACAACTTTATCAAGGTTCTAATTCATTAAAGATAAATTCAGATTTTTCATATACTTATCATTCAGATCACGATACGCCAGACCTAAAAGCCAGCTTAGTGAAGAGCAGTTCAAGCTCAGCACGTGTACACGCAGGAGCATTTACTGCAAATGCCACACTAACGGTAGCATACCAATGAAAAAACAAGTATTTACCCTACTGTGTTTTTTAACGGCAAATATCGTATCAGCCGACCAAGTTAATTTTTCAGGTGTACTGAGGAATGCCATACCCTGCAATATTAATAGTGACTCCGATTTAATTGTACCTTTTAATGAAATCAGTGATAAAGATCTCTACAAAAAAAAAGATGTCATGCAACCATTTGATATCACTCTCTCTGATTGTGAATATTTACCTGACTTCTCCTACTCGATGGCTTTCACTGGAATCGAAAACTCTAATATCAAAGGTGCTGTAGCAATTGATAGCGATAACGGAAGTGCAGGCTATGGCATCAAATTAATGAATGAGCATGGTGAAGTACAATTAAATGAACATTATCCATTACAAATAGATACTAAAAATGGTTTTCCCACCATCATTGCCTTTAAAGCCTATATTTTAGCTGAAGAGGACGCTATTAATAATAAAAGTATTCAGCTTGGTGACTTCACAGCTACAACAACTTTTAATATTTATTATGAATAACACATTTTATAAGAATATTATGAAAAAATTTATTTTTGCTATTTTACTGCTTGTTTCACCTTTAAAAGGTGCTCATGCCGAATTTGCTGCTCAAGGTGAGTTCGTTGCTGATTATGGTGCATGGATCGAAGCTAGGTATATTCTACGTGGTGATCTAGAACATGATAATCGTCCAATGGCCATGCAGGCTTCTGGTTCCTGCCCTTGTGACATTGAACTCGGTTCATGGGGAACCTATGCTGATGGTAGCTATGGTGCAGGAAACTCGCACATTGTCAGTTTTGATACCCATTCCGTTAGATTGACTGAAAGAAATTCCTGGGATGAAAAACCCGTCACCTTTAGCGAGGTTGCCAGAGCGCTAGAAAAAGGCAATCTATTGAATAGAAAAATACAAGGCCGTTGGCAGTTTTACCCAAGAAAGCCAGGAGTAGGCTTCTGTTTTAATTTAGGGATCTTATATCGACAAAAGATGCAAATAGCACAAACAGCGAACAATCCAATTATCTTGTGCTCTCCATTAACTCCAACTAATATTAACTGTAACATTGAAGGGCCTGATTATTTAGATCATGGCACATTATCTAATAGCTCACTAAATGGTAATAAGGTATCTACTGATTTTCGAGTGAGCTGTACAGAAACAACAGATGTAAAAATTACAGCGATAGCTGGGCTTGATGGCGATAATGTTATATTTATTGCCGATGGCCTGGAATCAGAAATTAATATTGATGGTTCTCCTGAAACAACGCTACATGTTGATGCATTTAGCCAAAAACAGTTTCAGGTTTCTAGCCAATTAATTAAAACAAAAGATATTCCACCAAATGAATATTCAGGAATATTCCTTTTATCTGTTGAAATACCATAATCAATAAATGAAGAAAAGCGGCTAACAGAACGTTGCCGCTTGATAATACAGTGAAAAATTTTAATTCTCTATAAGAAAGTCCTTTCTCATCGGGACAAATATATCTAATATTTCCCCGCTCTCTAAACATTCACATTGGTGTTTTTCATTAGATGGAATATAAATAACATCACCACTATTGACTCTATTTTCTATTAAACCAACACGGTAATTAAATGAGCCAGATACGATATAACTCATCTGTTCGTGAGGATGTTCATGTAGTTCACCAACTGTTCCTGTTGTTAGCAATACCTTTGCTATCATCATGTTTTCACTACCAAGAAATATTTTCCGTGATGTTCCAAGCGAAATATTCTTGGCATTTATAGTCTTATCGAAAATAAACATTACTTGAATTCCAACGTTTTTGTTCTGCGGTTATTTATTTTATATTAATGCACTTTTCTTCATTGCTTTCGATGGGAACAATAGGCTTAATATCTCTTAACATAATTAAATAAACCAAAGCTCCGATAGCACAAGCAATCCCAGAAACAATTAAGGCCCATATAAATGATCCCGTAGCTGCAATAATATACCCTGTCACTATTGGGCCTAATATTCCACCGCAATTAGATACGGCACTTTGCATGCCACCTAATACTGAAGTCATATTGCGTGGGGCAACATCTCCTGGTAAAGACCAAATGGCAGATGCGGCAAATGCAAGAGCTGCGTAAGATAAACATAATAATGTCATCATTAGCGTAACTGATTCAACTAAACCTGAAAATGCAATACTCGTGGCAATTAACATTCCCCCTACAATCGGAATTTTACGTGCAAGACTGACATTATTATATTTGATAAATAAATAGTCAGTAACCCAACCGCCCAACCATTGCCCTGCAATACCACATAATGGTGGAAGCATTGCTGCAAAACCCATTTCTTCAAGGCTCATCCCCCGCTCCATCATTAAATAAGCGGGAAACCAAGTAATAAAGAAATAGATAGCATAATCCAACATGAAAAAACCAATACACATTGCTTGAACATTACGATAGCGAATTAATTGGTACCATTTCATTGGTTGGATATTATCGATACCCTCTTTTTTAACTTGTCCTTCTCTAATATAAGCAAGTTCTTCAGCACTAATTTTAGGGTGTTGTTCAGGATCGTGATAAACCTTAAGCCAAGCAAATACCCAAATAATACCGAGGGCTCCACAAATAATAAATGCCGCTTCCCAACCCCATTTAGCAATAATCCACACCACTAATGGCATAGCAAAAGCAGTACCAAATTTTGAGCCACTATCAAATAATGCCGTGATCCTACCGCGTTCTCTATCCGGGAACCATTTTGCTGCAATACCACTATTACACGGATAAGCCCCTGCCTCTCCCATTCCCATTAAAATACGCGTTGAAATAAAACTCAACGGTGTTTTAGCTAATGCTGTTGCTGCGGTAGCTAGTGACCACCATAATACAGACCCTGCCAATGTTCTTCTTTGTCCATATTTATCTGCAATAAAGCCAGCCGGAATTTGGCAAAGAGCATAACTAAGAAAAAAGGCAGACATAATCCACCCCATCATTTCTGGGGATATTTGTAACTCTGCAGAGATCGTTGGTGCTGCTGCTGACATCACCGTTCTATCAAGATAATTAATAACAATTGCGAGTGTCATTAAAATTGCTATCGAAAATCTGACTTTTGTACCTTTATTTTTATATTTCATAGTAACCAGACCTTTATATAAATGGAGGCCAGAAAGAGGTTTCTTTCTGGCTAATAACTTTAGTTACTTAAATAAACGTTCAGGATTTATCGTGAATTTAGCGAGTTTCTCGATATCCAACTCAATACCCAGACCTGGTGTATTAGGTATTGTGAGGTACCCTTGTTCATCAACTTTGAAAGGCGTTTTAACGATGCCATCAATATATTGGCTACCGCCAATAAATTCGACATAATCCACTTGTGGGAAAGCGGCCGCCATTTGTAAATCAGCAGCAAGCCCCATTGCGGTATTCCAGCCATGGCCAACATATTTCACGCCAAACTCATCCGCTAGCCACGCGATTCGGCGCTGTTCAGAAATTCCGCCTACCTTAGTCACATCCGGCTGAACAATATCAAACGCTCCTTGCGATAACCATGGCAAAAAAGCCTGACGGCGAGTCAATACTTCACCACCAGCAATGGCTACAGGGCTCTCTTTACGCAGTACTTTGAAATCTTCAATATCATCAGGCCGCAAAGCTTCTTCAAACCAACCCACCTGATATTCAGCTAACATATGTGAGGTTTGGATTGCCCATTTTAAGCCATTCGGCCAATATGCATCGCTCGCTCCTGCATCAACAAATAGTTGGGAATCTTGCCCTGCAGCATCCCTTGCAGCTTCGACAATTGCACGGTCTAATTGTTGATCATTACAGCGGCCAAAAGGTCCCCAACCTATTTTAAATGCTTTAAATCCTAATGATTTATATTCTAGGATCACCTTGTGCATAACATCTGGTTTTTCCATCAGCAACGAACAGTAAGGTTGGACTTTTGACCTATAGTTACCACCTAATAGCGTACTCACCGGCAGCCCTGTTGCTTTACCTAAAATATCCCACAGTGCAATGTCGATCCCACTAATTGTGTGTGTAAGAGTTCCTCCACGACCCATCCAAAAAGTATTCTGTCTTAACTTTTCAGATACTCGCTCTGGTTGTAACGCGCTTTCACCAATACATAAAGAAGCTAGCACTGGGATAGCCGCCTCAACCAAGCGACCATCAGTAAATACACTGCCATAGCCTGTAATACCTGCGTCAGTATGAACCGCAATGATGGCATGAATAGGATCTTCTGGTTTTATTTCATTTGACCAGCCCCCCTTAGGGCTTTCTCCAAATAGTGGAACTGCAACAATCTCAGTAATTTTTATGTCTTCCAATCGTTTATCCATCATTTTTTCCTTCACTTTTCTTTCAATAACGGCTTATCAATTGGGTGCATTAAACTAGATTGTAAGATTGTATACAATATTCAATCGTTCTAATTGTGATCTGTATCGAGTTTGGTCTAAATAACGTATGACTGTTATTTCTATGTTTTTTGTGGTCTATGATTTGATGATGTGATAATTTTATTAGAACAAAATTTGAATATCTAAAATCATTACTATTTGATTAATAAAAATTTTATAGGCATTTACGATGACTGATAGTAAAAAAAACCTTTTTTTAGGTGGGACGGCAAAAAATGATTACTGGCAGCCTATTAAAGCAAGAACACTGACTGACGATGTGGTTGACAGGTTAGTTGAAGCCGCCACACGTGGCTATATTTTGCCTGGTGATCGTATTGTCGAGAAAGAAATTGCGGAAAAAATGAACGTAAGTCGAGTTCCTGTTAGGGAAGCCCTTCGAGTTCTCGAAAGCCAAGGTATTGTTATCAATGAGCCTTTTAAAGGTATTCGTATGGCTCCAGTTTCGGAAGAACGCCTTGATGAGCTTATCGAAGTACGGGTCTTATTAGAATTACATGCTATTAGAAGGTTTATTTCTCAGAAAAAGCATTTAGATAAGCAATGCATTGATGAACTAACCGAATGTATTAACCAAATGACCAAAGCTGCGACACTCGAGGATAACTATCTTTTCTCCCTCAGTGATGTCCATTTTCACCGTACATTGTGTGAACTAAGCGGCAATAAAACATTAACGTCGTTATGGGAAAATGTAGCAAAACAGCTCACTATTATTATTGGCATATCAACATTCACTAAGCCAATGGAAGAAATTACCCAAGAACACCATGTGTTGCTGGATAAAATTTGTACGGGTGATTTACCACTTTTAGAAAAAGAAATTAAAGAGCATATCCGCAATCAAAATAAAAAAGTTAATTTCAATCAGGCCGTCGATAAAAAAAGAGAGCAATAAGGCCAGACACACTGGCCTTTGACGTTATTGCCGTTTAATAATTTTAATTGAGCGGGTTTTTTGGCTATAGCCCAATGTATTGTGCGAACCACCCATTTCGGTATGGTATTTGCCAGTATAATTATCGCCTTCGTAAAAACGTACCATCCAGCCATCAGGGATAGTATAAGAAGCTATTTTATCTGCGAAATGGTGGCGGGAAAGATACGGAATATCATCAAATACTTCAATATAATCGCCCTTTTGCCACGATTTAGCGTAGACAATCAGACTTTCTTCAATATATTGATCACCAAACGATAATTTGCTGGTACTGCATTTTGCATCTTGAGCTTTACAGAAAATACTGCCTTGCCCTTGTCCTAATTCACAACGCCGAGAGGTTTTGTGTCGCGCAGTTTGTTCAGACATTGCAGCTTCTGCATAAAAGTTAGAAAAAGGAGATAAAGCGCAAACATGCACAACAACAGAATCATTACGGGATGGTTTCCCATGATAATTGGATTTTGCGACAGTTAAGCTACTGAATAACAATAATAATAACGCAATCTTTTTCATTTTTGAGGTCTTTAAATGATTTGAATGGCATAAAATTACAATTCCTTAATACAAATCACTAGCGGAACACTCTGATTAAAAATTAGCGATACCCTCTTTTGTGATTTTGAGAAGACCAACTGTAACTTGCATCACTAGGAACTAATTTATCTTTTTTCTTTTCTGCGCGTAATTTTTTCGCTTGTTTTTCGACTTCTTGAGATATTTCGGTAATAATTTGTTTTCTTACCTTGCTCTGCTCGGAATTTGTTAATTCACGGCCAAGTTTTTTCCTTTCTTGTGCGAGCCTAGTACGTACTTGGATTTTTTGAGTTTCGGTCATCTCTTGAATCGTTAGCATCTTCATAGTATTACCCCTTACTCACATTAAAATACCTACCAACAATATATCATCATTAAGTAGTAAAATACTAACCATCCTTTTAAACCTAACATTAATGCTAAGCAATGGGATTAAGAGTATAGTAATCCTATTGCAACTTTAAAGAATCTCGCTGTTATTATGGAATTAACCACTTCTTCGCAAAATATTCGCCAAATTTTAATCACTGACACACTACTCATCGATGTCAGAGCGCCTATCGAATTTCAGCAAGGGTCAATGCCTAATGCCATTAACCTGCCTTTGATGAATGATGATGAGCGCGCTGCAGTCGGTACATGCTATAAACAACAAGGTTCAGCGAAAGCCGTTGAACTAGGCCACCAGCTTGTCGGTGGAGACATTAAAATGGCTCGGGTCACTGCGTGGAAAGAGGCCTGTAAAAAAAATACCCATGGCTATATTTGCTGTGCGCGTGGAGGAATGCGGTCACATATCGTGCAATCGTGGTTAAAAGAGGTGGATATTGAATATCCTCTCATCAACGGTGGTTATAAGACATTACGACAAACAGCAATTGATGCTGTCAATGAATTGGTGCAACGCCCTATCATTTTAGTGGGCGGCTGTACTGGTAATGGTAAAACCACCCTAGTTCATCACTTAGCAAACGGAATTGATTTAGAAGGTCTTGCGCATCATCGGGGTTCTTCGTTTGGCCGTACGTTACAGCAGCAGTATTCCCAAGCCACTTTTGAAAATTATTTAGCGGTCAGCTTATTGAAAAAAGCTCAACATTGCCAACGCTGGGTACTGGAGGATGAAGGACGTGCCATTGGGGCAAATAGCCTGCCTCTTGAACTACGTACACAAATGGAAAAATCACCCATCGCTATTATTGACGACCCTTTTGAACTACGTCTTGAGCGTTTAAAATATGAATACTTTGACCGTATGACTCAAGACTTTTTAGCGGCTTTTGGTTTTGAACGCGGTTGGCAGGAATATAGCGACTACCTGCACCATGGTTTGTCTGCCATTCGTAAACGTTTAGGATCACAACGTACAATCGAATTGACTCATTTACTTGAGCTTGCTTTAGCGGACCAGAAAATAACTGGCGATACCCGAACACATTTTTCGTGGTTAGTCCCATTGTTGAATGAGTATTACGACCCAATGTATCGCTATCAGTTGAGTAAAAAACAGCAGCGCATCGTCTTTCGCGGTAATTATCAAGAAGTTGAACATTGGTTAACCCATCAATAATCAGTCATTTTTCTACTGTGAATAGCTTCATTTTATTGGGTTTGAGGCTATTTTATTGATTAATGGATCTATCATTAATCAATTTAGAACGGTGATTTTTTTATAACCAGTTCGCTGACACCTTGGTAAATCAGCCTTGTTGCCAATGCCCCTAAAATTACCCCAACGCCTTTACCGACAACTTTATGAACCCGTGAATAAGTTCTACGCACAGAAGTTAAAGAAAATGTTTGGCATAAAATAATTCGCCAAATTAATGACGCAATAACAATACCCATCCAAATGACTAACTTGGCCCATAGTGGTGTTGAAGGCGAAATAGTCGTCGAGAAAATACTCATAAAAAATAAAACCGTTTGTGGGTTTGATAAATCAGAAATCAAGCCCCGCCTAAAATAGACACCTGAAGGAAAACGTTCCATGGTATTTTCGGTGGACAGATTGAGTTGCGTTTTATTAGTGAACACACTTACTGCATAATAAAGTAAATATAAGCCACCAAGGATCTTAATGATTGAAAATAATGAGCCGAACTCCGCCATTAATGTGACCAGACCAAATAAGCCGAGCCCTGAATAAATGGCATTGCCTAACACCACGCCATAACCACAAGTTAACCCCGCTTTTTTACCTGAGCTCAATGTGGTTTGTACCACAATAAACAAATTTGCCCCAGGATTAAAAAAGGTCAGTATAAATAAGAAAAGTGTGATGATAATGCTGTGTAATGGGTCCATCATTTTTCTTCAAAAAATTTAAGGTTACCCATTATAGACACGGTATAGAGTGTAATTCTGTTTTGCTATGCACATTTTCTGAGCTTAAATCAGAAAATGTGCCGACCTATGATGACGCTAATGCTTTTTTACGTTGTAACAGCCACTTATCTAACTCATTGGCAAATTGCTGCCTGTCTTTCTGGTTTAAACTTGCGGGCCCTCCCGTTTGGATGCCACTGGCTCTCATCGTATCCATAAAGTCACGAATATTAAGACGCTCACGAATAGTCGCTTCGCTATAACGTTCCCCTCGAGGATTTAATGCATTCGCGCCTTTTTCCATAACCTCTGCGGCTAAAGGGATATCGGCTGTGATCACTAAGTCATCTTTTTGAGCTCGCAATACAATTTCATTATCCGCGACATCAAAGCCCGCGGGCACCTGCAAAGTTTTTAAAAAAGGTGATGGTGGTACCGTTAAACGCTGGTTTGCAACAAATGTTATTTGCACTTTTTCTCTATCTGCCGCACGGTATAAAACCTCTTTAATTACTTTTGGACATGCATCCGCATCAACCCAAATTATCATTATGACTTCCCAAATAGTGATTATATATAATGAAATATGATACCAGATAACAAAATCACAGGCTTAAGAAAATAGATTTTACAGTTTCATCACCATTTCATGCCACGTCATTCCGCCATGGTCAGATTCTGACGGTTTAACATATTGGTAGCCAAAATGCTTATACAGATCGATATGACGTTCTTTGCACATTAGATGAATTGTTTCTTTATTCATTTCTCTCATAGAATTGATAAACACTTTCATCAGTAAAGATGAATACCCTTTACCTTGGTATTTGGGATGTACTACCACTGACATAATGACGACATTTGGAGCTTGTGGGTCATGTCCAATAAGCTCTTTAAATTCTTCATCGGACATCACAACGTCCCATGCACAACCTGAATTAATAAAGCCAATCACTTCCCCTGCTAATTCCATACATAAAAAACCGTCTGGATATTGTTGGATCCGCGTTGCTATCTTTTCTTTTGTTGCGGCTTCATCCCCTTCATAGGATCCGACTTCAATCGCATAACAACGGTCGACATCATCAAGTGTAGCGGCACGAAAGACAGGAGAATGCATTAGATTACCTCATTACATTATTTTTTATGATTTTATCACTACATGGTTTATTTTTTCGTTGTTTTTAATGGCCATTTTCGCATTCAACTGCTATTTTTTGTTGGGTTTTATCGCGTAAGTAACTCAACCATGTTGAAATTAAAACGAAAATACCACCAGATATCGCAACAGCATAACCGGCATAAGGGCCATAAGTATCCACCATTTTACCCGTTAACATCGCGCCAATAGCAACGCCAATATTTAACCCAGCGAGTAACCAGGTCATTCCTTCTGTCAATTTATTTTGCGGAACAATTTTCTCAACTAATGTCATCGCAATGATCATCGTCGGGGCAAAGAACAACCCGGAAATGAACACCACCACAGATAGAGAATAAACCCCGACGACCCACCACATCGGCACAATAGAAAGAAACGTCATTAAGCCGCTGAGGAATAGTAAGCGAGGCAAAGGCGTGTTAAAGGTTAACCCCCCAAAAACAATCCCCATTGCACATGAACCGACTGCATAGGCCGATAACACTAAACTGGCCATCGCCGGTTGCTGTTGTAATTGAGCCAAAGTAACACTCAAAATATCCACACTGCCGACAATCACACCTAAAGCAATCATCAATGCAATCAGTAACTGCAACCCAACCATTGAAATAATTGATTTATTCGGCATTACAAGATGATCAGATGCTACGACTTTGGGTTCAGTACTGCGTTGTGAAATAAACAAAGCCATTCCCACGGCTAATAAAACTGCTGCCACCAGCAAGCCTGCTTGAGGAAATAAAGCGACAGTGATCCCGACAGACAACGGAGGGCCAACAATAAAAGTGGCATCATCAAATACAGTTTCTAATGAATATGCCGTTTGTAATATAGGCTGATTTTTGTACAGCGCAGTCCACCTTGCCCTGACCATCGCCGACATACTAGGCATTGCACCCGTTAGCAATGCACCGATAAATAAACCGATATCAGGTAACGATAACCACGTTGTTATGATGATAATAAACACACCGAGCACACTGATAACAGTCACCACTGGCAAGACGCGAAATTGGCCATATTTATCCACTAAACGGGAAATTTGTGGAGATAGCAACGCATACGTTAATACAAAAGTTGCAGAAACAAGCCCTGCCAAGGTGTAACTCCCTTTTAGCTGTGCTAACAAGGTAATGATCCCGATCCCCATCATCGGTAACGATAAACGCGCCAGTAACCCTGCTATCACAAAGCGTTGGTTTTCTTTTGCCTGAAATAACTGCTGATAGCGACCTATCACATGAGCTCCAATATGAAATTTAATTATACATACTTTGTGTATGTATAATCATGATATAATCATACACATTGAATGTAAATAATTATACGCCCTGTATGTAAGAGAGTTTTTATGGCAAGAAGAACACAAGCGCAAATGGCAGAAACACGTGCGAATTTGCTAACTACAGCGCGAGAGCACTTTAGCCGGCTTGGTTATGCAGAAACTTCAATGGATGAAGTTGCAGCAAGTGTCAATCTCACACGTGGTGCCCTTTACCACCACTTTGGCGACAAACAAGGCTTATTTACTGCCGTTGTTGAGCAAATCGACTCACAAATGAATGCACGTTTACAAGCAATTACTCACCATACTGAAGACCTATGGAACAGTTTTTGTCAGCGCTGTCATGCTTACTTAGAAATGGCATTAGAGCCCGAATATCAACAAATTATTTTGCGTGACGCAAAAGCCGTATTAGGCGATTTCTTAGCTAAATCAAACTTGCAATGTACCGAACAGATTGAACGTTTACTCTATGAGCTCGCCAAAAAAGACATTATTAAAGATATTGATACCCACGCATTGGCTTTTTTGATTAATGGAGGTCTCGCTGAAGCGGCCTATTGGATTTCACAAGGTGATAGCCAACAGCGATTAAAGAAAAGTATCGCTGCCATCGATATCATGTTATCAGGGCTATTACTCACGAAAGGCTAACTCTGCATTGCCTTTCGCTGGCGCTGATATTTTATCAGTGCAAACAATATACTTGCTGTAAAAAAAACAGGCACTAGCAGTGTCAGTTCTAAATATACAAAGCGATTAAAACTAAGCACATCCCCTTTCATGGCTAAATTATAAGCAAATGGTAAGGAAACACACGCTGAAATAATGGCAATCTTGAGCAATACCATTAACTTTTTCGCATACCGTAGCTGCTGAACTGCAGATTGCCGGCGGTAGAACTGCTTGTATTTTATCAACAAGTACAACGCCCCCAATAAAGAGCCAAGGTGTTGCAGTAATTTATAAATAGCAATTTCTTGGCTATCTGTCATGTTAAATACGACAATCTGCAAGAATTCGGCGTGCCGAACAAAAGCCCCCGACTGATGAGTAAAAGCATCCCAGATAATATGGCTTGCGGCACCAATATAAAAAGAAAGCACGACAATACAGAATTGTCGAAGTGAGCTTACACTTCTGCTTTTTAGGGGAAATGGGACAGCATAGTGGAGAAAAAAAGCACTTTTTTGTACAAAAATAGTGATGAGTAAACATAATGGTAAGCCAGTATATAACCAGCCTATCAAGTCATGAGCCGTAGTCGCTGCCGAGTACCACATCATTGAATAAAATAGATCTGGGCTTAAGCTGCCTAAAATTAAAGCAGGCAAGCTTAAAAAGCGCCCAAATCGACTTTGTTTAATCGGAAAAACAACCGCAGGATGGGAAAAAGTCCAAGGCATGGCAAATTGCTCATTAACGTCATCAATATCCCGCCATCATGATAAATAAAACCCAATAAATATAGGCGAAATATCGGAAATATTTATTGGGATGATAATTACCTAAAGTAAAGCTTGGAAAGTCTGCTTTAATTTGTCTACATCTTGCTGAGTTGTTGACCATGAGGTACAAAAGCGAATACAGGTGGTTTCCGGTGTCGGCTTACAAATTAAGCTTAACTGGTAGTGCGTTAATAATTTATTCGCCAATGCATTGGGAAAAATAACAAAAACTTGGTTTGATTCTACAGGCGCAAGAAACTGGAAGCCCTTTTCGGTAAAAAATGAAGCTAATTGTGATGCCATCTCATTAAGGTGGCTTCCCAACTTAAAATACAAATCATCATTAAACAGTGGCTCGAACTGGGCAGCGAGTAGCCAACCTTTTGCTTGTAACCCACCTTTTTGCTTAATACTAAAACGGAAATCTGATTGCAATGCGGGGTTTACAATCACTAAGATCTCCCCAGTTAATGCGCCTATTTTCGTTCCACCGATATAAAAAATGTCGGTCAATTTCGCGACATCTTCAATGGTTAAATCACTATATTTCGACATTAAACCAGAAGACAAGCGAGCACCATCCATAAATAACAGTAAGTTATGAGCGTCACAAATCTCGCGTAGCGCAACTAGCTCTTGTTTACGGTAAACAGTGCCAATTTCGGTTGAATTACTGATATAAACAAGCTTAGGCTGGACAGTATGTTCATCACCATGCTCAGATAACACTTTAGTAATATGTGCGGGGGTTAATTTACCTGATGGTGAGTCAATGGTAATGACTTTATGGCCTGTCGCTTCAATTGCCCCCGTTTCGTGGACTGCGATATGGCCACTCTCCACGGTGATCACCGCTTGGTGAGGTCGTAATACATGGGAAATCGTTGTCAGGTTAGTAATTGTACCGCCATTAAAGAAATGAACATCAGCACTAGGTTGGCCAATCCTTAATCTAATTTGAGCCGCGACCCTGCTACAAACCTCATCAGTGCCATAACCTTTGAAACGTTTCCCTGATAAATCATTTAAAGTCTGCATAACTGCAGGGTGAGCTATCTCATTATAATCATTTAAAAAGCTATACATTCACTTACCTACCAATACCTAGTTATATTAATTTATAATCATCATTTATAGGTGTATCCAATTTATTATTCAATGATATTTTTTCTATATAAATACCAAATTTAACGATTAATATTATTTAATCTACTGAAATGAAATATTAAGTCATTCATGGTCTATTTAATTGATAAATCGGCATACTGTAAAAGGTGAATTTAGGGTTGAGAACGCCTAAACGTCAAGTTATAGCGGTAAGGCCCTAACAACGGGTGTACACCTGATTTAATACGACGTACTCCATGATAATTTAACCGTGACCGACCGCCCCATACCAAGACATCCCCATGTTCTAAATAAACAGCGACTTTAGGCGCATCTCGTGTTGCCCCACCAAAATCAAAGGTGGCTGGTAATCCTAAAGAAAAAGAGACAATCGGCTGAGTGAAATCGGCTTCGTCTTTGTCTTGGTGCAATGACATTGCAGCGCTAACTGCATATTGGTTAATTAAGCAGGCATCAGGGATAAAATGATCGAAGCCAGCGGTGCTCGCTGCAGAAATTGCCAATTGAACAAATGGAATAGGCATAGGTTGCCATAGTTCATTAGTGACAGGGTCACGCCTACTATAGCGGTATCCCTTCTCATCGCTTACCCAGCCCCACTCACCACAGTTAGTCATTGCTGCAGACATTTGATAGCCATTTGGGGTTGCCATGTGCCTTAATGGGTTAGCAGCAATAACGTTGCTTAATGACTGCAATAGTGCATCACTTTGCCCCAGTAAAAACCCTTTGAGTAAAAAAGCTTCGGGTGCAATTTGCACCGTATTATCTTCATCAGGAAATAACATATTAGCCACTTATTTATAGACCGCATGAATACTCTAATGAATATTAACACAGGGAAAAGTTGCTCATTGCATCTAGTTAACAACTTACAGGCAATGAACAACTTATAGGCAATGAGGAACCTACAGAGCTTACTTTAACGTTGATAAGCTAAAGTCACTTTTCTTGTTTCAGCTCGTTGGCTCGCCCACACGCTGAGTAAAATGACAATCATACCAATAAATTGCAAAGTGCTAAGTTGTTGGTTGAGATAAAACCACCCCAAAACTACTGCACTCACAGGGCTTAAAAACCCAAGAGACGCAACTGAACTTGGGCCTAGTATTGCAAGCCCACGGAACCATAAGGCATAAGTTAATGCTCCACCAATAAGCGTTAGATACCCCAATCCAATTAAATTTAATGAGCTCAACGCTGGTAAAGCTGGCTCAAACACAATGGCAAAGGGTAATAAAACTAACCCTCCCGCAGTTAATTGCCATGAAGTAAAGGTTAAAGCACTGACGGGTGGCTGCCAGCGGCGGCTTAATACCGTTCCCGCCGCCATTGAAAATGCGCCAGCTAACCCTGCAATAATGCCTAGCGGATCTAAAGCCGCATTCGGTGTTAAAAGCAATATCGCCACCCCGAATACCCCTGCAATTGATGCCATAATAGAAACTGGTGATAAACGGTTATTTAACAACCAACGACTTAAAAATAAAACAATTAATGGCTGTACAGCGCCAACCGTTGCAGCCACACCACCAGGTAAGCGATACGCAGCAATAAACAATAACCACCAAAATAGAGAAAAATTTAAAACACCTAATACCACCACACGTAACCACCAAATACCCTCGGGTAGTTTTCGTAGCACGAGTATCAATAGCAACCCTGCAGGTAAAGCGCGCAATACCGCCAATGTTAATGGTATCCTTGCGGGTAACATTTCTGTTGTCACTAAGTATGTACTTCCCCACACAATCGGTGCTAATGCCGTCAACCCTAAAACCGTTAGTCGATTCATATTTCTGCTCTTTCAGTTTATCTTGACGTCAAGATATGTGCATTTTACCTTGACGTCAAGATAAATAACCGCCATTATTTGCCTATGGATAGAATAGATAAAATCACTCAACAGTGGGAAAGAGAACGCCCTGACCTCGATATTAGCCCAATGGGGTTAATTGGCCGGTTGGGTAACGTCGCGTTTCACTTAACTCGTGAAATGGAAAAGGTCTTCGCTCAGTTTGGCCTTAACCGTTCAAGCTTCGATGTGCTTGCGACATTACGCCGAGCAGGAGCCCCTTATACACTGAGCCCGGGGGAAATGCTATCGACGTTGATGGTCACATCGGGGACAATGACCAACCGAATAGACCAATTAGAAAAAGCGGGGTTAGTCAGCCGCCATGCCAACCCTGATGACGGCCGCGGTTTTTTGGTTTCACTAACAACCGAAGGCTTAACGCTAATCAACCAACTTATTGAAGCACATACACAAAACCAAGCCCGCCTCGTTGCTAAATTATCGCAAAAAGAACAACAAGCATTAGATCAGTTACTGCGGACATTCTTAGCGTCATTTGAGTCTAATGAGAAGTAACACACTGTTGATACATAATGAGGGAGTGATCTTACTCCCTCTTATATTATTGATTAAATTGAAAAGGCAATGGCATTTGTAACCTTTCAAAACGGCCACATAAATAGACTAACTGTAATAGTACTTCAGGTTGTAAGTCACTGGAGGCAATCAATGGTTTGAATTGATTAGCCAGCCAAAGAGCCCCCAAATCCTCTAGCGTTCTAATAACATACGCAATTTCATTTTGTTGGGTTTGGGATAAACATTGCCTTCCTGTGCACGCTTGCGTTTCCAATACTGAAAGTATTGGCCGAACAAGCTGGCTAGCCAACGTTAATTCAGGCACAAAAACTTGGCTTTTTTGCTGCTTTTTCGCCATATATTCGATAATTTTATTAAAAAAGCCTGAACGTTGTTTCTTACGTGGTGTACTTTCAAAGTCTAAGTAGAACAGCTCAATACCCTGTTCCTTTTTTAACCATAGCGTTTTGGGTACCAACTGAATCGCCTCTTGCGAATGACTTACCTGCACCGTCACAGCACAAATTGGCCATTGCTGTTTCGTAATAAACCGCAATTCTTCAATTTTATGGTCATCACTCCCTTGCCAGTTTAACCGTAAAAATGCCCGATTTTGTTGTGCGTCAGTCACCGCCCATAAGACACATTGTTCTGTTTCATCCCAATAGAGCGGCTCATAGTCATCAATATGCAATAAAACCGGGGAAAACCGATTGTCTTGTGTGAGTGTTGGCAATTCATTAGCCGCCAGCTGCCAATCGGTATAACCAAATTCAGCTTTAATGTTAAGGTAATCATTGGTTGTTACCCCCTTTTCTTTAGTGCTAACCGCATAGCTTTCGCCAGTGGCTGATAATTTACCTTCCTCTGATAACCGCGGTGAATGCAATTTAAAGGGGGTTTTCATCAAACTTTCGGCTGTATGTTTCCATAACGCCAGTGTTTGCCAAACATTTTGTCGATTAAACGTTGGGTCAAGGCTATTACTACGACCTTGCGTGCATTGAATGATTTTTTTATTTTGCCGATCCCAGAAACTCAATGTAGCCCCAATCGCACCACTCTCGGTTTTCCACCAGTTTGCATCAATAGGCAATAAATCAAATTCTATGGATTGATCGCTATACTGCCGTCTTTGTAACCCTTTGAGTTCAATAAGCTGATGTTCATTTGCTACTGATAATTGGTACAAATAAGCTGATATCTCGGCAATTAACCGCAAAACTTGCCCTTCATCCATCGTAAAATGTTTGTCGGCTAAGCGCTTAACTTGTTGGCTAAGGCGTCTCATATCATTAGCTAAGCGAGGCAGCCCTTCTGCTCGTGCTGACATATTCAGTAATTGCAACTGGCTAGCACTGCTTTGGCTAATATGTGACAGTCCTTGCCGTAACATATCCTGAATAAATTGTTCGATGGAACCCATCACCACTTTATCGTCTTGGCTAAGTCCCTGTTGATGCACTTGACCTGCGGTTAGCTCTTCTGGCCAATGCCAATCTTGGCCATGCTGAAGCTTCAATTTTGCAATAATAGCGAGATGAACCGCATTTTTTTGTTTTTCGGGTAGAGATGAAATCATGCCCTGTAAGCCACTATTACGCATATAAATAATTGGCTCATCATATTCTGGCAGACTAATTTTTAACTGGTTCGATTGCGCTTCATAAACCAGTTTGTCGTCTTGCCATTGCGCTATAAATTTCAGCGCTAAACGAAGTTCAGGCTTAGTTGCTTGTTTGATTAAGCTCTCTGGTTGCAGTGCGAATAATTCGCTTAGTACCGTTTCACTGGCTATCGGTTCCGCTGGATCAATTTCTGTAGTTGCATTCGACTGTACCCACAAAACTGCCGCCAAAATGTGTTTACAACACCCTGTTGCGGGGCAATCACAAGTGGCTTTTTGGATCCCTTGCGCATCTAAAGAAACGCTTTGACCATCACTCGTAAATGTTCCAGCGTCTAAGTCTGTTGGGTTAACCTTTTGGTTTTCAACATCTTTGCGGGCACGTCTCAGTAACCCCACATTCGCAAATACGGCTAATGCATCGTCGTCATACTGTAAATAACTGTTTTTCCAACTCATTGCATGACCTCAGCTAACCATTGAGCAAAATGTTCCGGGGTTAATGCAGCAACATGCATCCCTCTATCAGCGAGTTTTTGGGCAATTTCAGGATCATAAACGGGAAGTGCTTCATCATCCAACGCGGCTAAACCTAACAACTTCACTTGTTGGCTATGCAAACGTTGTGTGCAATTGAGCAAATGATTCAGCGCGCCACCCTCTTCAAAATCGCTGATTAAGCTAATCACAGTGCGTTTTGGGTTACGTATCAAACTTTCACAATATTGCATCGCTTTAGCGATATCCGTTCCGCCACCCAATTGCACGGTCATTAACACTTCAACAGGATCTTGTGCAAGGTGGCTTAAATCAACAACTTGAGTATCAAAAACGACCAAAGACACGCGTACAGTCGGTAATGCCGCTAAGATACTCGCGCACACGGCCGCATACATAATAGAACTCGCCATCGAGCCACTTTGGTCAACACACAGGATCACATCCCACGGTAAATGTTGTTGTTGACGAGAATTAAAATGAGGTGTTTTTATCACTAACCGTTGATTTTGTTTATCGTAATTTTTCAAATTAGCGGCAATCGTCCCTCGCCAATCAAAATTACGGCTGTTTGGGACCAGTGAACGTTGAAAGCGGTTACGTCGTCCTGTTAGTGCGTGGCGAAATTGGTTACGTATTTGACTTAGAATATCATCCACGACTTTGCGTATAATATTTTTAACGGCATCACGGGTTTCTTCATTCATCTTCCCGCGTAGGCTTAACAACGCTTTTGCGAGGGACTTTGTCGGCTCCATGGCATTTAGCGCTTGTGGGTCCTTTAACAAACTACTGATCTCATAACGTTCTAAAGCCTGAGATTGCATCCGCTCAAAGGTACTATTAGGAAACAATTTACGGGCTTGGTTTAACCAATTAACCGCGGTCAATTGGGAAGCATCTAAAGAACCATGACGTCCAGTTTCTTGCTTTAAGCCTCGACGTTGGTATTCTCTTCGATACAAAAAGTCCAAAGAACGTTCTATTTTCAACTCTTCAGCACTGAAGGTAGCTTGGCCAAGTGCGTTATCGGCATATTGCCCGAGTATTAAACGCCAGCGCTTAGCCAGTAGAAGTTGTTCAGGGGTTAATGTGACATTTTTTTGACTCATTATTTACCTTCCTGAGCGCGAGCAAACCAACTTTGTAACCCTAATTCAGTGAGCTGGCTTTGTAATTGTTGTTCGAGTTGAATAACTTGCATCATTTGTTGCTCATTAAACTCTGTTTGGTGCAGTGTGAGTTCTTTTGCCTCAATCGCTAAGTCTTGTGCCACATATTGTGCCATTTGTGCATTTTGTTTAGGCGTTAATTGGCTAAATGCAAACCGTAAATCGGGTAATACTTGAATAAAACGCCCTTCATCCCATTCACTAAGTAACTGATTTAACATATCAATGAGTAATGGTATGCGTAAGACTAACTCGGGTGCGGTTCGCATCACACCAATAAAATAGCCAATGGCCATTTCAGGATCACTACCGGAGCTGAACGCACGCTTAATCTCTTCTGTTAGAACGGATTCATCTATTTTTGCCCCGAGATAGCGCAAAGCATCCACCGCACCTTTTAAAAGTGGCGTATGGTTTAATTGACCTTGACAGCGGTCTAATTCCTGATAAAAATCAATGGCATAATCATGATTTTTATTGATTTCAGGCATGAAAGTGACTAATTCACGGCAAGAAAGCAAGGCTGAGAAATGGGGTTCTTGCTGCTGTTCATCCCCCTGCGTAATTTGTGCAAAGCAATAAAACGCTTGTTGCAACAAGGCATCTAAACGTGCTTCGATAGCAAAACCATCGTCAATATCAAAGAATTGGCGACCCCGCCACAGATGAACAAGTTTATGACCACACGCAATCAATGACGCAAACTTTGTATCCTGTTGAATATAACCATCTAACAAGGAAAATAATGCCGGCATCCGTTGATGCAACCCAATCAATGCTGCTTGCATGAGTAACCCGACCGCACTTTGGCTTGAACGACTAACACCTTGCTGTTCTAGATTTTTCTCCATTTCAAACAAACGGTTTAGGGCAATAGCTTTTAATTGCGTTCCTTGTTCTGATAAGGCAATTAATTCCCCTTCAACATTGGGCGTCCACGCGTATTGCCATTCTTCAAACAATAAATCCATTTGGTTACCAGAAAAAAAGTTTGGCCCAGATAGATGCTTAGCAAAATGGATATCGAGAAATGCTAATAAATGCAGGAATCGGCTACGCGCACGATGTTGTTGATTACGATAGACATCTAAGCGACTCACCTTACTTAAGGTGTCATCAAGTTTGAAACGAAAACTTTTTGCGATTTCATAAGTTTCAGTGACCAGCGGAGGCGTTGCTGTCCCTTTGGGGATTTTCCCGAGTAAAAAGCCAGAGAAACAGGTTTTTATTTCCTGCCAAAGCTCAATTTGGCTTTCATCTAAGCTACCTTTGATAAAAACACTTTGTAACCCATCTAACAGATCATAGCGCCCAGGGCCTGCATGCCCACGAAAGGCGGCAAGACGAATGCTTTGCTCTGCGGCCAATTTAACCGATAGAAAGCCAGGAGCGGCTTCAAATTGCTTTTCACGTAAGACATGCGCAACTTTAGACAGATAGGCAACACCTAAACGATTTCGATAAGCTTGTGTAGGTTGATTGTCGCCTGCCATCTGGGCTTGGCGTTGCTCTAATAATGACAACCACGACTGCTGGTAAAATGCGGGGGAAGGCATCCCTGATGCATAGCCATTCAATGCATCGAGTTTGTCATAGCTATAGCGAATAAACCAAGCCTTGTCTTGTTCGCCCAGTTTTTGCTGTTGGGTAAACGCTTTTTGTTGTGCCGCAGAAAGCTTAAACTGCTGTTTGCGCACTTCTTCCAACCCTTTAAGTAGCGCAAGGGTATGGAATCCCCCCGTTACCACGACAATTTTAGCTTCCGGATGTTGGGCTTTAATGGTTTGGATATGCGACTGCATATATTGCTCACGCTGTATGGAACCTTCTGACTCAAGGACTTGGGGTTCATAATCAAGTCGTGCCAGAGCACACCAGATAAAGCTATCCATAAAAAAGGCTGGCCAATCTGCGAGCTGTTCAATTGCTCGTAATTCAAAAATCTGTTCCCATAATTCATCATGGTCACGGCAACCACTTTTTTTCGCAAGCTGGCTAATAAACAAGCTATGTGCTAAGTAGCGCTCTTTCTGCAAACTTTGAGATTGCAGATCATTGGCTTCATCTTCATTAACTTGTGCTGTCCATGGTAAATCAATAAAACGTAATTGGGCTTGGTATTGCTGGCCTATGTGCAAAGCTTGCCATTCAGGGGAATATTCACAAAAAGGAAAACAGGCAGAGCGAGTGACGGCGTCACTTTTATCATCCTCCTGTGTGGTTTTTAACTCTGTTTGCGCCATAATAGCGACAGGTGGCTGAGTATCATGATGTAGCAAACTGGTCAGTAGCCCATTAAAACTATCAGGCCCTTCAATTAAAACGTAATCGGGTTTTATGTGCTCAATCAAAGACAGTGTGCTGTATGCACACGCAGGGCTATGATGACGAATTGGCGCAAAATAAATACCCACTGACTCAAGTTGTCGCCTATCTTGTAATGCTTTTTCAATGCGTTCTGGTAAAGGTATCGATAGCAAGCTCACCGCTGTTTCCCTAAGGGTTATTCGCCTTAAATGGCCTTTTGCTGATTTAGTTATCATGAAGACGAATTAGCAGAGCCCTCACGGCTCTGCCATTGTGATAAAAAATTTATTGTCAAAATGCCCTTGATGCATCAAAAAAGGCTTTCCACTCTTGGCTGTGTTTTGCCCTTTCTCTCGCGACATTATCAATGTAATAACGCATCCGTTTGATATCATCAGGGTTATCTTTTAACACCACACCAATAAGCTGCCGTGCAACGGCCCCTGCATTGAGCGTACCATCCCCTAAGTAATGGGCTTCAAGCGCACATGCATAAGCAATATTCACGGCCTCAGCTGTCGACATCACCGCATCTGGGGTTTTAATATTGCCCCCATCTTTGGTATTCCCTGAACGCAACTCTTGAAAGGTGGTGACTAACAGTTCAATAACGTTGCTAGGGATAGTCACTAGGCCGTTGAGGTCGGCTAACTCTGTGGTTAATTGCTTATTAATCAGTTCAATTTCAAAGGCGGGGTCTTGGATTGGCCGCACAGTTTCAAAATTAAATCGGCGTTTTAGTGCTGATGACATTTCATGAACACCGCGATCACGCAAGTTCGCTGTACCAATCAAATTAAAACCTTGCTTCGCGCTGATCCGTGCATTGTCTTTCATTTCCGGGATCATCATTTGCTTTTCTGACATTAAACTGACCAGCACATCTTGAATTTCAGGTGGGCATCGGGTTATCTCTTCAAAACGAACGATTTTACCTTCTTGCATGCCTTGGTATAACGGTGAACTCACCAGAGCCTTTTCCGTCGGGCCTTCTGCTAGTAGCAAAGCATAGTTCCACGAATATTTAATATGATCTTCAGTTGTACCTGCGGTTCCTTGAATGGTTAAACCTGAGTCACCACTAATTGCAGCAGCTAATAACTCCGATAACATGGATTTCGCTGTTCCGGGTTCCCCCACTAACATTAGTCCTTGTTTTCCTAATAACGTCACAATTGCGCGGTCAACTAAAGCATCATCACCGAAAAATTTTGCAGAAATATTGAGTGATCCATCACCTAAGATAAATTGCCTAACGGCACGAGGCGATCGCAACCACCCTTGTGGTTTCGGGTTCTGTTTATCTGCTTCGGTTAAACGTGCCAATTCATCGGCAAAACGAACTTCTGCGCTTTCACGCAGAACATTCCCTTGTGTTGTTTTATTTTTAGTCATTCCAAAATCCTACGTTAAACCCGCTTACCAAGGTGTTTTCTTTTCCCACTCAGGATCAAAACCTGCACACGTATCCGCAACTTTTAAATAATCCGCATAGCTTTCAGCTAACAAAATAGGCGGGATATCTTTTAACTCGATATAGCTACGGTTCCATGAGCTTTGTTGTGATTTCTCAAAGCTTAATGAATACAAAACGGCTGGGATATTTTCCTCTGGCACATAACTGCCACTAAATTCGATATAGACATAAAAACCTAAACTGGCGAAATGTTTTGCATAGTGGGTAAAGCTCCCACCATCTTCCGCCTGCCCGCGCTGGTAACCCATTTTTGTCAAGACGCCACGCAAGGTGTAGGTATCGGTTAGCCACCCTTTGCGGTCTTCAATTTCGGTTAATTTCAGATCCAAATCAGGGATTTTATGCTCCATTTGCGAGAATAAAAATTTAACTTTGTAATCTTTAAAATGTGCTACCCACGCTTTCCGTTCATCTTCACTGACCAATGCCGCATGGGCTAATTTGATATAAGAATCAGTAGATAGAGTGACTTCATCATCATCTAAATTTAATAAACTGCCATCGTCCGATGGACGAAATACATTCAGAATATTGTTGTCTTTGGTTTCTATCCAAACTAGTTTTTCAATAAGGCCACGCATCACCGGGTGTGCTTGAATATATTCCTGCCAGTCTGCGGTTGTCCAAAGGCGCTCTGCACACATCGCTTCATACAAACGTGCGGTTTGTAGTTCAATCACTTGTTTGAGCTCTTTTTTACTCGCAGTGAATAACTTTTTAGACTCTTTAGCCAACTCTTCATTGTCTGTTTTGCGTGCAGCAGGTAATGCTTTGATTTCTTTACCTTCTGGATTAAACAAAACTAATTTTTGCTGTGCATCCAGTTTCGCAGTAAACGTGCGGTCACCGTATTCAAGTGCCAAAATACCGGTTTCATCCATTCCCGCTGTTGGTATTGTTCTATCCGCAAGTTCATCTGCGCTCCAACCATTACGCTCGGCAATCTGAGCAACCAATCCGCGCGCTTTTTCTTGAACTGACGCGGTACGATAACGACGAGAAAGTGACAATAATAATTGAATGATGAGTGGGTCATTGCTTGTCGCCACCGCATCAATCATAGCTTCAATTTGTGCACGCCGTTGGTAGTGGTCACGCATATAATTACGCAATGTAGTCACGGCAAGGTGCCCTTCAATACCACAAATCAGTGCTAACATCCCTTTATCACTAATAGCGGAACCTAAATAACGGCGCAGTACTTCATTTTTTATCTCATTAAACGTCTGCTCTAACGTGTAGTTTTCATATTGGCTATAATATTCAGGCCAACGTTTCACCCAATCTTGATAATTAGCTAAGCGCTTTGGCGCATCGCGTTCTGCTTCCGCCATTGCCATTTCTAATGACGGCCCAGCAATGTCCTGCCCGATAAAACTATTTAAAATAAAACTGCCGAGTTTCTTTTGGCTATCGACTGAAAGTAAGCCAATATAACGTTGCAATAACCCATTACCTGCTGGCATTTTTAATTTAACGGCCAAGATCACCCACCAGCGAATAATATCGGCTTCTACGGGTTTATTATTTTGCCAAGTTAATGCAGGCAACGTATCTAAGTTAAACCACGCCATACTGGCAGGCGCTTTCGCTTTTAGCCCTTTTTGCGCTTCTGTTAATAACACTTTAGGCGCAAGGTAACCGGAAATATCTTCCCCAAATTGTTCCAGAGCGGTTAATAAGGCAGCCCGCACCACTTCGCGTTTTTCTTTCTTTAACAATGCATAAAGTGGTTTCAATGAATCAGGGCTTTTTAATCGTGCCAACCATTCAATTGCGGTAACACGAATTTCTTGCTTACCTGAATCTAACCCCTCAGCCGCATTAAGGTGAATATTCGGTAATGTCTCTAGTAGTTTCTGCGCACTCAGACGATGAGTTTTATTTTCCCCAAGAGCCAACTCCATAATACGCGGAATGAATCGCGCGGGAATGGTCGGCAGCATGGCAAGTACATCAATTCCACTCGCCGCATCATATTCTTGGTAATGACGTTGCTTTTCTTGTTGAGGAATTAAACCCAATGCTTCTGCAATAAAATCTGGGTGTTGAATAAAAAACGGCCAAACTTGTGCTGGCTGGTTAAAAATGGCTAACCCATTGGCATATGAGCGTAAGCAAAGGTCTGCAATTAACCGTGTTGCATTTTTAAAATGGCATTGTGTTAACGTTTTTTCTAATTGGCGCAATTCAATTTGCCCAAGAATTCTTGGTGGAACTTCTCGAGTAAGATGGTAATGGGATAGATGCTCTTCATTTGTGCGGTTATGGCTGATCAGACGTAATGCATGGAATAACGTAAATTCAGGCAAGTTAGTAATACGTTCTTTAAATTTCACCACGCTATATTCATGGTCAGTAATAATTTCCTTACCTGAATTTAGTTTATCAATCACTTTGCAACAAGCTTGTGCATTAAGCTTTTGGAATTCTTTGTAATGGCGTTGTGCCCAATTGTAGCTGTGCTTCTGTTGTTTATTTTCTTCAATTTCATTTTCTGCATTTTCTTTTGCTTTTTGCAGCATTTCATTGAAATTATTAACTAAAATATCTTTTGCACTTTCAGGCAGCGGTGTATCTTCTAATTCAACGAATTCAGGTAACTCGGCTTCTTCAACCTGGCTAGCTGTATCCATCACTGAAAATCTCGAAATCGCACTTTCAATACTTTTCAGGACGGTTTTATTCGTTTCTGTTGTTAATGCAGCTTCTAATATCTCTCGATGTTCACCTATTCGAGCAAATAAATCTGCGGCTTGAGTACGCTGTTTGGGCGTCCCTTCTGTTAAAATTTGGGTTAAATGTTGCGTGACCGATTGTGCAGGTAAAATTGCCATTGTAGGTTCCGCAGCTGCACGCACAGTCTTTAACGAGCTGGTGGCAAAAGAAACTAATACGTCAGCAAAAAGCGTATAAAGGTCAACATCTTTCTTCAACGTATTGACTAATTGAATTTGCCCAGCAGCAGATAAATGATTCACTAATGTCTGCTTAATAAACGCTTGCTCTGCAGTTAAATACGCTTTGAAACCAGGGATAGCAAAGAGCCGACTTAAGTTATCATAATGGTAATCGGATAAATGGTGCCGTTCGAAAATGATATATAAAATGGTGTTAGCCGGTTTATCTGTCTCTTGTTCGATAATTTCCGTTAGTAAGTCAAAATGCCAATGTTTTCGATGTTCTAACTTGGTATCCCGCGAATTATCATAGGTTTTTGCAAAGGCATCGCCCATTAAATAACTCACCCATGACGGTAATTCAGGCGTTAATACTTTGATATTAATATCTTGACATGCTGCAGCTAAAACTTTTGCAAAACGAGCGATTTGCGACGAAGTAATCCCATCACCCACTTTTGAATATAACTTATGTCTTGCATTTGCCCCTTGGCGAATTAATTTATTATATTGACTCGAGTTAAAGCTATTTCCTCCCCACCACCAATCTACGGTACCGGGTTTATCGAGTAAAATAACGGCTTTTTCGTTATCCAATTGGCTTAATTGAACCAATACTTCTGGCGATTTTCCATCTAACACATACTCTAAAACAGTTTTAGGCAATGCTTCATCTAGTACTGACAAAGGCAAAAGCGCTTCTTGTAAATATTGTTCTGCAACGGGTAATTCTTTTTTCCCAAAAATTGAAAGAAGATTAAATGTGAACTTTGCCATCTGATATCCCTAAAAGTATTTATATAACAACTTCTTATCATTTAAATGATATCGTCACAATTTGATTATTCTTAATCATTTTCAATTAGGATATATCACCTAGTCCGCCTTGCCACTTTAAATTCTGCCTATAGGAATATAGTGATGAATTTACGCTTAATAATTACCTTTTCCCCAATAAATCATTTGATTAACTCGCTTATATTTATATTTTTCTTTTTGCCATGTTGATGGACACTCCAATAACAATTTGTTGCTATTTACACCAAATTTATTCTCTAAAAAAGCATTGACTAAACAGATAGTCTAGAATTAGACTAAAAATCCAGTTAATGGTTTTTTATCGAGAGGTCGATATGAGTCAACTTATTGAGAGTGTGAATATTGAATGTGTCAATGCACCAACACTCATTGCCCCAAAAGGGCATTATTCACACTGCGTTACTGCAAATGGACTGGTTTTTATCTCAGGGCAATTGCCCGTTGATAAACTCGGTAATGCCATTACGAACGCGTCATTCCAAGAACAAGCCTCCCTTGTACTTGCTAATTTACAAGCATGCTTAAGTTCCGTTAATTGCGATAAAACGTATTTGGTTCAAGTCCGAGTTTATATAGCAAATATGGAAAACTGGCCGTTATTCAACCAGATATATGCTAAGTGGATAGGAGAGCACCGCCCAGCCCGTGCTGTTGCAGGCGTTTCTGAACTTCATTTTGGCGCAGCCTTAGAAATTGAAGCGATTGCAGTTTCTGTTTAACGACTTATTATTCATTGGGGTTATATCATGTCAGAATTAATACTACCGACTTATCAAGATGTGAAAGCAGCAGCACAACGTATTGCGGGGTTTGCGCATAAAACCCCTGTTCTTACTTCAACAACCGCAAATAAAGAATTTGGTGGTGAGCTGTTTTTTAAATGCGAAAACTTCCAACGCATGGGGGCTTTTAAATTTCGTGGGGCCTTTAATGCGTTAAGTTTATTAAGCCCTGAGCAGAAAAAAGCCGGTGTTATTGCATTTTCTTCTGGTAACCATGCGCAAGGCATCGCTTTAGCAGCACAACTTCTGCACATTCCAGCCACCATTCTAATGCCTAATGATGCACCTGCCGTGAAAGTTGCCGCTACGCAAGGTTACGGTGCTACCGTTATCCGTTTTGATCGCTACAAAGAAGACAGAGAAGTACTTTGCCAACAACTCGCAACGGAACAAGGGTTAACGATTATTCCTCCTTATGACCACCCTGATATCATCGCTGGCCAAGGCACAGCAGCAAAAGAGCTGATTGAAGAAGTGGGTGAATTAGATGCCCTGTTTGTTTGCTTAGGTGGCGGAGGCTTACTTTCTGGGTGTGCCATTGCAACCAGAGAGTTATCCCCTAATTGCCAAATTTATGGAGTTGAACCTTTAGCGGGCAATGATGCACAACAATCATTTCGTCGAGGGGAAATTGTGCACATTGATACGCCGAAAACCATCGCAGACGGTGCGCAAACCCAACATCTAGGTAACTACACCTTTGCAGTTATCAAAAATAAGGTTGATGATATTTTCACTGTAACTGATGAACAACTTATTGACCGCATGAAGTTTTATGCTGAACGAATGAAAATTATCGTGGAGCCAACAGGTTGCTTGTCCTATGCTGCCGCCCTTGCCCACAAAGAGTTGTTTCAAGGTAAGCGTGTGGGGATCATTGTCAGTGGAGGCAATGTCGATATTCAGCACTTTGCACAATTAGTATTATAGAGAATGGGTTTCATAATGTTCACCGCCCTTCATCTATTAGCAACACTGAAAATAGGTTAAAATTAACTATTACCGCTTGATAGATGAAGGGAAATGACATGTCAGATCAAAAAGATAATTCATTACTGGCTCAAGTTGAAATTATTGCAAAAGGCCTTAGTGAAACATTTGCGCCTTTTTGTGAAGTCGTTGTACACGACCTTAAAAACCCAGAACACTCAATCCTTTCGATTCATAATAACTTATCTGGTCGCCAAGTTGGTGAACCGACTACTGAACTCGGTCATGCAAGAATTGAATCTGCAGATTTTCCGAACATCATCGCCAATTATACCAACCAATTTTCTGATGGGCGCCCTGTAAAAAGTACGTCGATTGGCATTAAAGATGAGTCAGGGCAATATATCGCAGCATTGTGTTTAAATCTGGATATGACGTTGTTTAGAGGCATGCAAAGTATGCTGTCGCAGTTTATAGATGTGGGAAATAGCCCAATAAAAGAGCATATTGAGCCTAATGGTGCGGAAGCCATTCGCATGCGTATCGACCAATATGCAGCAACCTTAGCAGCGACACCTCGGACATTGAAAGCAGACGAAAGAAAAAACTTAATTGAAGTGCTGCGCAATGAAGGCCTGTTAGATATCAAAAAATCTATGGAAACAGTGGCACAACACTTAGGCGTATCAAGAGCTTCAGTTTATTTGTATGCAAAAAAAGAAAGTTAACTATTTGCCTTTTTTAATATCTGCTTAATACTAATAGGGAAAAAATTATTCACATCCACACCAACATTAATAGCCCGGGGCCCTAATACCGCTAAACGCTTAAACTGCTCGGGGTCTTTACCTGAATTATGAACATGTCCATATAAGTGAATCGCGTCACGGAAGAAACCTTGCCATTCTAGTATTGGGTAATGGAATAACACTAATTTTTGTTTTTGATATTCCAACTCATGATAGCTTTTAACCCATTCAAATAACGATTGGTCAAATTCGGGGTCGTCTAAAAATTTATCATGGTTGCCGCGGATCAAATATTTTTTCCCTGCTAAACGGCGTAATATTTTATTGGCATCCGCACCATTGCCCTTGTATAAAAAATCACCGAGTATGTAAATCTCATCATGATCAGTAACATACGCATTCCAGTTATGAATTAATGTATCATTCATGTGACTGGTGCTTTTAAATGGGCGATCACATAGGTTAATAATGTTCGAATGACAAAAATGGGTATCTGAAATAAAGTAAATCATATAAAACCTAAAAATATATTAATAATTATTCTACTCAAGCAAACGATTTGCTTACTACTTATCATATCTCAATGATTTTTAATTGCTTTACGGAATTGGCTGAAAAACAGACTTATATTGCGCTGCCATGGTATATTTCAATTATATCAAAGATAATCATTGCCAATTTTTATGGCTCGCAATTACAACGAAACTACGGCATATAAATAGCACTATTCATTAATAACGATCCCGGAAGAAAAATGACCAAAACTAATTCAGCTCCACTTTTTTATGACTCATTTGGAACACCAGATAACCCTGCAATTGTCCTTATTCCTGGTTTAGGTGGCCATAACATTAGCTGGACCTCCGATTTTTGTCAGGAGATTGCAGATGCCGGTTTTTATCTCTTACGTATAGATAACCGTGATGCGGGTTTATCTCATCATATCAATGAGTTTCCATCTATTAATTTAGGGGAATTGGTCGAAAAAATGCAAAAAGGTGAGCCTTTCACTATTCCTTATACTTTATTCGAGATGGCTGAGGATATTATCCATCTATTGGATACATTATCTATTGATAAAGCTCACTTTATTGGACGTTCTATGGGCGGAATGATAGCGCAAATAGTAGCAGCGAAATTCCCTGAACGTACACTCTCTCTTTGCACAATCATGTCATCAACAGGGAACCCAGCACTGCCACAAAGTGCTCCCGATGTAATGCAAATGTTGATGAGCCCAAGTGCTAACCCAAAAGAGGATTTAGAAGGATATTTATCAGGACAACTCGCATTTTATCGCCGGATCAGCTCAACATTCGGTCCATTTGATGAAAGTTATTACCGTGAATATATACTGCAATCGCTCGCACGTAATCATTCACCCGAAGGCACTAAACGCCAAATTGTTGCGGTTGCCGTTACCGGAGATCTGCGTCCTTATATTCAGCAAATTAACGTACCAACGTTGGTTATTCATGGTTCAATCGACCCGCTCTTCCCTTTAACCGCAGGGCAAGATATTGCTGACAATATTCCTAACGCAAAATTGGAAGTTATTGAAGGTATGGGCCACGAAACGCCACCAATGATTAATCCACTAATCGCAAAACTGGTAATTAATCATTTAAATTAATAGGTTAGCATGATAAGGCTCTAAAAATGAGCCTTAGTCACCATTATAGCCACCCTTGTTTCTTATGCTGTGCACAAATTGGGCAAATATGGGTATTTTCTTCCCAAGAAGAAAAGGGTAAGTGGCAAGTATGGCACTGCGCATCATAATAATGGAAAATTTTTGGCACGTTATTTTTAGCTGTATAGGTTTGTACATGAATAGATTTAGGAAAACAAACGACTTGGCAGCTCATGCAACCCGTACAGCGTTTTTCATCTATCAAAAATTGGTTATTTTCAATTTCTATCGCATGTTCATCACACATTTTGGCACAAGCACCACAAAGAATGCATTTTTCCGTGTCTAGCTCGACTTTAAACCAGCTATCTTCAGGGTAAAATTGCTTTCTCGCATTAAGCCCAGTTTTTACCTGTCCCTTATCCAAAGGTTTCGAATCTAATTTTTGACGAAATAGCATCATACGGCGGCCGCTATCAACTTGTTCCGGCTGAACAATACGCAATTGCCAAATAGGTTCTTGTAATGCTTTGAGTTTTAAGTTTAATGCCGCTATCGTTGGCAACCATTTATCAACCCACGGTTCAGCAATTTGCATCCCACGAATACCATATTGCCGGTGCCAAACAATCAGTTCATCCGCATTCGCAATAGGCTCGTCATGGTTTACTATCAGAAACTCCCCTTGATAACTACGTTCATGAGGGTTGATATTTTCAATAGCATCTACAGGGCAAGCAAATAAACAATTACCGCATTGGAAACACAGTTCATTATTAATTTCTGCATTCATATGGCTAAACGATACCGCACCGACGGGACAACTGGTGGCACAATTATCACAGATGCTATTTTTCAGGCGTTTCCTTACGCACTGACCATTAATTATGGGTTCAGGAGGCAGCTCTAAACTAATAAAACGTCTCATTGCTATATACTCTCCCGTTACAACAAAAAATAATATATTTTAAATAACTTGCTACATTTAATCGTTAAATTCTAGCATCAATTTTAAAACTATTTTAGTACAACACTTTGTAGATAAAGATGATTTGGGCTAAATAATGACTTAAAAACCACAAAACTCCCTATATTTTTAAGTTTTGTGGTTTACCTCGCCTCTCTAACTTACTTTTTTCATGTAATTATCCACAAGGTTAACAGGGGCCCAATCCACCTGTAAATGTTCAATATCCTGCATACCAATACCGTTTTCTTCATCTTGTAAACGCAATGCAGCTAACGACTCCACTAGATGATCCAATTTTTGTTGGGTTGAATGCGCATCTAACCCCTCTAAAGATTGCACATGAACAACAGTAGGCGCTATCGTATTCGGATACTGAAATATTTTCACGCTGCGTCCCTGCTCTGAAGTATAAATATATCGAGTTGCATTACTCCGGTGATCAGGTTCTTCTCGAGTGACGTCCTTATTAAAATTAATGAGGTAAATCGTGTTTTCACCGCCAAGGCTATACAGCGAATTCCAACCGACAATTTCACCATTAATAATAAAGCTATTTTTCCCACTGGCATCTGTTAACAACCCATTTGAACCATTGGAGATGAAAACATCATTTCCTTCACCACCATATAAATTGGTATCACTTGTTGACGCATAAAGAACATTATTCCCCTCAATACCATCTGGTATTGAAATAGCTCCTGTGACTGCTTGCCCTTTAAATACTCGTCCAACTCCACTTCTATCCCAAATTTTTTGCTCTGAACCACTTGTCCGAATAAACAAACGCCTAAATGGTGCATTCTCACTAATATGTATATTCTTTGCCTCTGTATCAATAATTGATGAAAAACTTAGCTCGTTAGAAAAATGTTTAAATTCATCCATAGGGTGCCAAATCTGCTCGGGCGCTAATTCTGTTTTATATTGGCGCTGTTCAGCAAGGTAGCGAACTAAATGAGCCATACCATCATTATGAATATGGATTGGCATATGTGAGGGTAATCGCTGGTGGTGATAAACTTGATTATTGTTATTTTTATTATCTTGGGGGATTTTTACTTTGACTGTCCGCAAATTAGATTCCGATGTATAAAGATGGTAAGTCTCTTCTCGTTGATTTATGACCTTATACTCTGTTCTAAAGTTAAATAAATGAATACGATTAAATCCAACTTGGTCTACTATCTCTGTATTACCGAGGCCTTTACTTCCATCGATTAAATAATGATCCCCACCTCCTTGTCCATCAAGTTTATCATTACCTAAATCAGATAGAATCAGATCGCTCTTTTCACCACCATATACATAATCATTACCGTTTCCCCCATACAAAACATTCGCCCCTCCATTGACAATCACAATATCATTACCATCACCTGAATTTATGATATTTCCTGTCATGCTATTATCTTCAATGAGGTCATCACCATTGTTTGTATCTAAAATAGGATAGCGGGAATTATATCCCTTAGGGATTTTCATATAATCATCCCTTTCCGTGGGTAACTCCAAACATTCAACGGCCTCTACATCATGAAACTCTTGCCCCACTTTTATTTTAAATAGACTTCCATGACCATCTTTAATGTAAATGTCTTTACTCATTGGAAATGATAAATTAATAAGATTAATTTCAAGTTTTTCATTACTGAACTTATCATATAAAAATATTGATGTCCCTAATGCCTTAATATTAAACCCATTCTCATAAGGTAACAAAATTAGTACATCAAAATCATCTTTCATTTCTGGTTTAATATTTAAAAAATCAAACGTTATTTTACCTTTAAAAATTTGATCTGGGCTAACCTGATAAATATCTTTCCCTTTAGTAATCATAACATGGCTGTTTCTACTTACCATTAATAGATAGTCACCACTACTGCTTCCCTCATATTCTAGCTTACTTACTAACCCATGAAATTTAAAATCTCCCCATAGGGGTTGATGGTGTATTTTATTATCAACTGAAATCGTTTTTTCACTCTCATCAATACTCATTGTAGTAGCAACGCCCTTTTGATAAGTAATGTTGAAAATATTTTCACTGATAATATGTGAAGTACTTGAGTCTAAATCATTTAATTTAGTATTTAATACAAACCCGTCCCGTGTATGTAATTGATAGCGATGAACAATCTCTCTACCATTACTATAGCGTTTATACATGTTTTTTAAAGTAACATTCAATATTAATTTTTTGGTTTCTGACTCCGCTAATTTCATTTCAATAGCTAAGATGAGGTCATTACCAGAGATACACACCCCCTTGATTTCGTTTAATGTATACCCTAAGTTTACTCTGCTTTGGCTTTGGGTATTTTCAATAATTACAGCAGATAGCTCTAATAAGTTATTATTTAATTCATCTTGCTCATTGTACCAATCAACACGACGTAGAAAATAACTATCATCCCCTTCGCCACCATTAACTATTCCAGATTCAAATATTAACTGGTCATCTCCCTCCAGACCTTGAATAAAGGCAATTGTTGCCCCAGCATCCAATGTGTTGGATTCTTTATTGCCTAATAGTTCTGCTTTCGTAGTTCTATCCCCAATTAGCATCACATCATGAACATTACGTAGATGTATCCGCTTAACGCCATGATTTATTAACGCTACTTCTGATGTCTCATTGCTCAAATTGATATCAATTTTACACTTAGATGGAATATCTTTAATAATTATGCCATTACTGCCGCCGTTACCATCAAAATAAATATCTTTGTTTTCTTGAACATCATACTTAAATAACAAGGACAAGTTTGTAATGTCATCCATTTCTCCTCCGACTAGAAATTTATGCCCTGTATTGATGTTAAACAAATTCCTTGAGTTTTTTTTCCCAACGATAATATCTGTCCCATTTCCTGGGTTAAAACTAATGTTTTTTTGCTTTGCTTCTTTTTCATATCGATAACCAATATTTTGCATACCTTCATAAATAACCCTAGGGCTCTCACTCAACAACTCCCTTGCAATATCAATAGGTTGATTTAAAAATTCACTCCCTAGCCTATGTACTGCAATATTGCTATTAATATCTGGATGAGTAATATTGGTGTAATTATTTCTGGCTTGAAATAACCGTAATTCTGATGCCGATAAAGAACTTAATTGTGTAGCAACTGACTGCCTTTTTTTTAGTCTATAAGACGTACCCAAGTTATTTTTATGTAAGAACTCTTTTAATAATGAACTATCATATTCAGGGTTAAGCACAATAATATCGTTGGCAACCTCCTCACCAATGTCTTTATAATCGATAGGGGCCTTTTTATTCACAAGCCTAAAACGATAATTAAAATTCAGTTCATTAATGCTTTGAGGTTGAGTGCTTTTTACCCAGCGATTATCTTGAGGATCATAATAATAATTTTCCCGAATAAAATTAATTTGCTCGATAGTATAGTAAGGCCCGATTTCATCACTATCAATATGACGAAGAAATACACTATTATCCGAATCAGAAAACTCTATACTATCAATTGCTTTTGAATTATCTCTATAATAAATATAATACTTTATATGTTCCTCAAGGATCGGTTTACCAACCAGTTGCAAGTGTTCATCAAACCCCTGATATAAAAATGATGACTTAAAAGTATCTAAATCTTGTTGCCAATTTATATTTTTAAAGTAAGTTAAATGCTGTTTATAACTAAATCGATTTAATATATTGTCTGAAGGGGGAAAACCAAGTGCGGCACGAATACCTTCTCTAGCTTTTTCATCCCAGTCTAGAGACTCACCGAGTTCCTCTTCAATTTTTTCTACTGCGCGAATACCTGTATATACCATCCCTCCAATTAATAAGGAACCCGCAACAATTAAACCAACAACGGGTATTGCAGATGAACCAATGATTATACCAATCATAGTTACACCACCCACAGCGATGTTGGCAATTGACAATGAACCATTCACAATTAAATCTTGCCGATCTTTATCATTTGTAACTTTATCTAGCTGTTCGAATGCTTCACAAGCTTGATATACATCTAGACCCATTCCAATTAAGTTAAATATAATTGTAATACGAGCCGTAATTTTCGATGACACATTAAATGAGCCAGCTTGTTTATAAGCTAGCTTAAGTAAAATAGGTTGTAAGACCATATCTCCATAATTAAAAAATGCATTTGCACAGGCTAGATCAAGATTTCTCTGTATTTCTCGCTTTTCTTTCTCTGATAAATTAGGATTATCTAATTCATCTATCAACTGATAGACAGAATTGGTCGTCAAAAATATTCCTGTAGAACCAACTCCTTGTCCGAAATGATTAGCCATTCTGGCATAGACTGGTAATTTAGCACCGACACGCCGTAAATCTTCCATGGCTGTCTCCATATTCGCCCAATCATCAAATTGTAATTTCTGAATAATCTGGAATTGTTCTTGTAGTACGGCCCTTGGTTGGAGCATTGAATTACCATCAATTCGTCTTGCTATTTGATCATTTTGTAAGCTCTTATTAAGCATTTTAATTAAATTAATATCCTTTTCATTGCCAGTTAAAAAGGCTAACTGAAATACTAATTTGTCAGGATTAAATTTAACATTATCCTCCCAGTTTGCGAGCTTAGTATGTTTAAAATCTAATGGCTCGTTATATACCGTAGCCCCAATATCTCTAAGCGTTTTCAATGAGGTGACCTGCTCGCCAAAAATAATTTCCGAGTTATCAGTCACTGATATTTCTGATAACCTGAAAATGACATCTAGCTCACTCATTATATTTTTCTGCATACTTTGGTATGCTTCACTCTTTGTATTTATAGATTTCACTTCGCCAAACAGGGCTTCACCTACTTCATGTTTAAATCCTGCAATACTTCCTCTTGTGGACGCTGTACCATCCTCTTTGATTATTTCTTGGTTAATATATTCATTGAAAATATTAAATAAGTGTTGCTTTGCTTGGCTAAATTCTGAATGACTAATAATCACCTCGACACCTGTTGTATCGGATAAAGTCAGAAAGTACTTATCATTGTACGAGTAGCTTGTAATTGTATATATTTCTTCATCACTTTGAAACGTGATGATTTGATTGTTCCCTATATTTTCAAATAAGACTATGTGAGATTGCTCGTTTATTTCATTAGAAACAGCGCCTAATAAATCAGAATTAAATTGATATATTTCATCAAACCGATTGAGTAATTTCAGCTCATTGCTGGTAATATTACCCAATTCTTTTTTACGTGTTAGTTTCGTTAAAACCTCTAATTTATCATTAAATTGTAAACGTTGTTCATTAGTTAAATTACTATATTTTAAAAGATGTAAAAAATAGAGTCCTTCAAAATAATGTATCTCAACTGGTAATTTATTGAGTGTAATGCCGAACCCGTCTTTAAATGATAACTGAGAGAGTGCTGCATAATTGGATTTTATTTTTTCATTTAAATCAATAATTAATTCAAACTCTTTTCTTAATGATTTTTTATCTGCAAATGGCATTTCAATATCTATATAGATAATTAAAAAGTCTTCAATATGTTGATTATATTCTTTTAACTTTATTGGGTCTTGAACTAATTTCAAAACTTCTGCATGATTATAACCTTGTCCACTTGGGAATAACTCAGACAAACGGCTTATAGACTGTTTACTTAGGTAATTTATTTTTTCAGGCTGGTGACTTAAAAATGCCAAAATTTCCTTTACTTCAATAACCTGTTGCTTAATCCCAGTAGTGCCATCATCAGAAAAAATTGAATCCCACATCTGGGAAAAATAGTTTTCATTCTCAGCATCACATATTTTGTTAATTCTTTTGCTGATGATCGGGTCATATGCTGCAACTTTTAATTTATCTTTATCAATACTCCCATCTTGGAATGTAAAGTGTCCTTTTAAATAAAGGTTTTTACTTATATCAATGTTTTCTATTAGCAAATTACCTATGCTAATATCCTCAAGTAATGCTCTTATTTTATGTCTTGTTTCAAAATTATTCTCTAAAAAGACTTTTGAATATATTCCATTTGTTTTTAGTTTACTATTTAAATCTTCAAAAAAACTTATTTTCTCATCTTTAGTTAATAATGATTTTTTATCGGTTAAATACAGTGAAATACTTTCTGGCATTTTAAAACCATATCTTAATCTTAATACATTTAACGAGTTAGCATAGTTTTGTACATAACCAGGTTCAGGATGAAGATTATCTATTAACATCCACTGTTGTTTGGGTGCCTTGAGTAACTGCTCTATGTCACCATGCTCTAAGAAAAACTCCATTGTATTCGGATTTAACTGAAACAACAGTGTGCTATTCGGGAAATCCTTCAGTAGATCTTCCGTATATTTTTTCCCTACAATCCCCCTTCCTGTTCGAATAATGATTTTGATATTATCGTTATTTTTTTGCGAGTTAACATTCACATTGTCTTTATTGATCATTAACCATAATGGTGCTTCTAATATTCCAACATTCTCATATTCACGAAGTATTTCACGTCTAAAATCACTATTAAATAGAATGCCTTTCGTGTTTAATTTATTTTTAAAAATAGCGTATGCATCATGGTTAAAAGCCACTTTCTTAATCAAATCAATGTCGATTTTATACTCATTGTTTGGATCCCTAAAAATATCCATTGCAGTAGAGTGGTAATCTTTTATTAACTGCCAAACGTCTAGCTCACCACTTCTTAACTCATTGATAAAATATAAACTAGCATGCTTGCCATTAATATAGGCTTGCTGGTCAGTTTGGTTAATATTAACTTCTAACCGCCAATTCTTAGTAGATTGCGTTTCCCCAGTTAAATCATATGGCCACGTTATTTTTTTACTGCCACTCGTGACACCGATAGGCCTATTATACCCCACGACTGGAAGATATATTCCCTGTTTAGCTAGTTCAACACTTGCCCTAAAAACAAAATTTTCATTTACACCCCCACGGCCTAATTGGCAGCCGGCTAAAACAATCTTATTTGGTGGGTATGCTTTTAACACATGACTTTTAAGATACTTCAGCCCTGCAATAAGTTGGTATGCTTGGTACCCTTCAAAATAACTTTGCTGGTTACGTCCTTTATACTGCCCATGGCCAATAACCGCCCAACGTATTTTCCCTTTAATTTTAGTTTCTAAGTCACCATGTAGTACCTTCCATTGTTCATTTGCAATATCAAACTGTATTACAAGTGAATTATTAGGAAATTTCGCTAATAATCGACCCGTTGATTTAGCCGCAGTGTCATCACCTCCTATTTGAATCAAAACGTGATAATCATGTGTAGAGTCATTTGTTGGCTTACTCATTGAATGATGAGCAATTTTAAGCCTTGTAAATTCATCTATAGGATTAAACCAATTAGATATATTGTTAAGTTCAGAAGATTGTTCCCCTACTAATGGCCTACCATCTATATGTTCCGTTAAAAATATCAAATCTTTATTAATTATTTTATAATTAATTTTCTTATCATTTATATTTATCATCTGAATTTTCTGTCCATGTCAAATTAAAGCCCACCTTCAACTTAACAAGATTGCCACATCAGTAAAATATAAAAAAAAACAATTAAGATTAACTACAATTAACAATGATCAAGATAATTTCTCTATTGAAATATAAACCATTAAATCGATATGATATGCAATCATTTAGGTTGTATTATGTTTACTTGTAATTATATGCATGTAATTATTTAGATTCACTTCTACTTTCTACGAGGGCCATATATGAACAATTTCGAATTTTATAACCCCACTCGTATCATTTTTGGTGAAGGTAAAATCAGCGAACTTGACCGAGTTGTCCCTAAAAATGCTAAGGTTCTTATTTTATTTGGCGGTGAAAGTGCAAGAAAAACAGGAACCTTAAGCGAAGTTGAGCAAGCTTTAGGGTCTCGAACATTCGACCATTTTGGTGGGATTGAGGCTAATCCTCGCTATGAAACCTTGATCAAAGCTGTCGATAAAATTGAAAAAGAAGGCTTTGATTTTTTACTAGCTGTGGGTGGCGGTTCCGTCATTGATGGCGTTAAATTTGTCGCTGCTGCGGTAAATTATCCAGGCGATAAATGGGAAGTAGTCACAAACAGAGGTGCGACCATAAAAACTGCGCTGCCTTTTGGTACAGTATTAACATTACCTGCTACAGGTTCTGAAATGAACAAAGGTTCTGTGATCACTCGTGAAGAACTGCATTCTAAACTTGCTTTTATGAGCGACCATGTATTTCCTCAATTCTCTATTCTTGACCCAGTAAAAACCTATACTTTACCGACTCGCCAAATCAGTAATGGCGTTGTTGACGCTTTCGTTCATGTTATTGAACAATATTTAACTTATCCAGTGAATGCCTACGTTCAAGATGCATTTGCAGAAGGTTTATTAAAAACATTAATAGAAATTGGCCCTAAAGCTCTTGAGACACCAAAAGATTATGATATTCGTGCCAATTTAATGTGGACGGCTACGTTGGCTTTAAATGGTTTAATCGGTGTTGGTGTTCCACAAGACTGGTCTACACATATGTTAGGCCATGAAATCACTGTGCTGTATGGTTTGGATCATGCACAAACACTCGCTATTGTTCTGCCATCTATGTTGGCCGAAAGATTACCACAGAAACAAGATAAGTTAGCACAATATGCTGAACGAGTTTGGGGAATTACATCTGGTTCAGAGCAAGAGAAAGCATTAAAATCTATCGAGTTAACTCGAGCATTCTTTGAAAAAATGCAAGTAGGCACACGTTTTAGTGACTACCAGCTGACTCAAGATGTTATTGAACCATTAATCAACAGCTTGGCTGCACACGATATGGTGAAATTAGGCGAGCACCAAGATATTGACCTAGTGGTTAGCCGTCGCGTATATACGGCTGCACTGTAATCTGATATTAAAGGAGCAATTGATACTGCTCCTTTCCCCTACACTTTTAATTTTTTGTTATTATTAACTAAGCACCATAATAATAGTCCTGCACATGATGCCATAACCATATTGAAATACAGGCTATTAATCACCGATGCTTTTAACTGCAGAAAAGCATTTTCGTATGAAGAAGCCAATAAGCTATATTGCATAATAACAGAAGCCACTGTTGCCCCTAAAGCAGCCCCGACTTGTTGTAATGTCGCCATAACGCCTGATGCCATTCCTGAAAATGTTGAATTAACCCGTGATAAAATTAAGTTCAACATAGGGGTCATAATCATTCCTTGGGTAAACCCAATAAGAAATAATGCCGGCGTAATAATATTTAGATTGGTTGTTGGAGTAACAATGAACAGTAATCCAATGAATAGCAAATAGCTCAAACCATAGCCAATTGCCCCGCCCACAATAACCTTATCCCCTAAACAATTAGTCCATTTGGGCGTTAATAATGAAGATAGTACAAAGCCTATACTTGCGGGCACAAAGATCAATCCAGAGTCTAACGGCGTTAAGCCAAACCCACGTTGTAATAGTATGGATGTTAATAAAGGAAAGGCAGATGATGTCGCATAAACACATAACACGGTAAATAGACCAATCACATAAGCTTTATTAAAAAGTAGCTGGATACTCAATAATGGCACTTTATTTGCGCGTTCCAGCTTTCGTTCCCAAACAATAAACAGTAACAGAATTAAACTGCCCATGAGTAATAAACCACTACAGAGCCATGTCCATCCCCAAATTGGCAACATCAGTAAAGGAAACAGAACCATAGCAATTCCTATACTGGATAGTACAACGCCATACCAATCTAAATTAACACTCAGTTTTTTCCCCTCATATAAGTAATGGGACAGCCCTATAGCTACAGCACCAATCGGGATATTAATTAAAAATATCATTCGCCAGCCCAATTCTAGAACATTCATAGTAATCAGCCAGCCCCCTAAAGCCTGCCCAGCGATGGCAGCAAGACCTAATGTCATACCTAGATAACCAAACGCTTTTTTAGCTTGTGCTCCTTCAAAATTCACATGAATACTGGAATAAACTTGTGGAAATAATAAAGCAGCAGATAACCCTTGAACACAACGCGCGAGCACTAGAATTCCCGCAGTAGGAGCGACCGCACATAATGCAGATGAAATAACAAAAAATACCATACCTAGTCGATACAATGTTCTTTTGCCATATATGTCTCCTAATCTCCCTCCTGTTATCAATAACAAACCAAATGCTAGTTCATAACCAACAATAATTAGTGTTAATTCCGTTAAGTTTGCATTTAATGATTTTTCAATACTGACAATTGCAACATTAACAACAAATAAGTCAAAAATTGTCACAAAACCAGCTAGTAATAAGACCACCAATGCAATAATTTGATGCTTGTTCATCTGTTTCTCATTTCGACAATATAGGAAACGAGGACTATAATTGCTTAATTATCCTGATACAATTTAACCATTTATACTATTACTAAAAGCAATAGACTATGAAAGATAGACAAAGAACTCGTCCAGAACTTGCTGATTTTCTTAAAAATAAACGTGAAAGTGTTTCACCTGAACAACTCGGCTTACCTAGAAGCACTCGGCGTAGAACCTCGGGGTTACGGCGTGAAGAAGTCGCCGCTCTTGCTGGAGTTGGTCTAACTTGGTATACATGGCTAGAACAAGGTAGAGATATTGGCGTTTCTAACCAATTTTTGGATAACCTTTCGAAGGCTCTACTATTAAATAGCGCTGAACGACAGCACCTTTATTTACTTACACAAAATAGAGAACCCTCAGCCACTGGCCAGACTGAACATCATGTTCCTGCCGCAATAACTCGAATGATAAATGACTTTCCTTCAGACTATCTTTGTTATGTTCTCAACTTACACTGGGATGTACTTGCTTTTAACGCATTGGCTGATAAATACTTCCATTTTTCAAGCGCAGAGCCCTACTATTGTAATTTTCTCTATTTGCTGTTTATGGATGAACGCTACCAAACTCGTTTTCCTAATTGGCCTCTTGTCACACAACAATTGTTAGCCAGTTTCCGACGCGACTATGCTCGGACGAAAAACAACCCTCACATTCAAAAACTGGTTAATACCTTAAGCTCAAAATCAGATTACTTTAATACCTTATGGAATAAACATGAAATTTATCAACCTTGTACGGGAATTCGTGAAATAAGTTACCAAAACTGCACTCAGCACTATGACTATACTTCGTTGACTTTTGATATAGACAAAGGAAATCGGCTTCTAGTTTATATGCCAAAAAAGCAAAAACTTTAAAGCTATTTTTTAAGGATAGAGTCTTTTTTGACCTAATTGAGTAATAAAGTTTTTCCTTTATTGTGTAGAATTACTCACTAGCATATAACATTCAATTAGGTTGTCGGTGTTTCATATTTCCAGATATTTAATTGAAAATGGTACATTAGCATCAGCAAAATATCGTTTTCAATTTTGAGCATTAATCACCATATCTCACCACTGTAAATTTAGGTATTTTATAGCTTACAGATAGTTTGAAACAAATATATAACAACAATTAATAAGTTAGGTTGTGAGCCATGTTATCTAAATTTAATATATCAAACAGTGCATTACTTGCATCGTCACTGCTCTTAACTATTGGGCGTGGTGCAACATTGCCCTTTATGGCTATTTACTTAACCCGCGAATATAAAATGGCTATTGATATTGTCGGTGTCGCAATGTCAATGGCTATGGTGGTCGGTGTTTTATTTAGCATGGGCTTTGGTATGCTAGCTGACCGCGTTGACAAAAAACGCTGCATGTTATCTGCAGTTATCGCCTTTATTTGTGGGTTTGTTGCAATACCTATCGTTAATAATGCAATTCTCGTCATTATTTTCTTTTCGCTAATAAATTGCTCTTATTCCGTGTTCTCAACGGTACTAAAAGCCTATTTTGCAGATACTCTTACCGTTGCATTAAAAGCAAAAATATTTTCCTTAAATTATACATTCATTAATATAGGTTGGACCGTTGGGCCACCTATTGGTACTTGGTTATTAATGTATAGCATTAACTTACCATTCTATTTAGCTGCAATTTCTGCCGCTTTCCCTATATTCTTTATACATAGGTTTGTGCAAAGCATAAAACCAATACCTTTAGAAGAAGGCCAGATCCGTAAATGGAACCCTGTCGCTATGCTAAGAGATCAAGTCCTAGCATGGTTTATTTTATCCACCTTCTTAGGCTCATTAGTTTTCGGTACTTTTACGACTTGGATATCGCAGTATGCCATTACCGTTGCTAACAGCGACTTTGCCCAAGTGGTTATTGGCGTTATTTTACCTGTGAATGCAATTGTCGTTGTAACTTTGCAATATACGGTCGGCAAACGGATCACTCCAGATAATTTAAGAAAATTAATGACATTAGGTAGCCTATTTTTCATTTTAGGATTGGCAACCTTTATGTATTCTCATGAAAATTTATACCTTTGGGCTCTTGGCGCCTTTATTTTCACTCTAGGTGAGTTAATCTATGCCCCTGGAGAATATATGTTAATTGATAGTATTGCCCCTGACGGAATGAAGGCCAGTTATTTTTCGGCTCAATCTCTAGGGCTACTTGGTGGTGCATTTAATCCGATGTTAACAGGAGTTGTACTAACTGAACTTCCACCCTATTTTATTTTCATTATTCTTATGTTTATTACATTTTTAGCCTGGCTATCCATGTTAAATGGAATGCGTCTAAGAAAAAAACAATTATTAGTTGTCTGACCCCTCGCATTTTCTCCACCGAAAAACTATTGTCAGTGGAGAAAATACCCTATCTATAGTTTCTTTGCCCTTTCTCTAGAAGGAAAAACTAAAACAATAGACGCGCTCAATAATACAATAGTCAAGATTATAGAAACGTTAAGATAATTTTTTGCAAAGAGTAAAGAAAAGATTGGTAATGCAGATAATAAAATCAAGTTGTTAACACTTTCGGATATAGACAAAATAAAACCTTTATTCTCTGCGCTTTTTCTTGCTAACATTGCTGTACTTATCGGTGATGCTAGACCCAACATCCCCCCTAAAACAGTTAAGCATAATCCATAACCAATTAACGAAAGCCACCCACTGAGAAATAAGGTAATCGTAACCATAATTATTAAAATAATAACCACGAGTTTTGCATTATTTGATGCTTTAATTTTTTCAATTTTTGTAACTAAGCCATTACCACATAATAGCCCAATTCCAAATAATCCCATTAAGCTACCGACCTCCACACTTTCTAAGTAGGATCGTTGCCTTAATATTTCACCTGCAAGCAAAAACATACAGACCGACACGCCATTCCATATGCTTTTAGCTAATATGAATCTGACAATACCTACGTGCTTAATCGCTTTAAAAGATAATTTTCTTCCGATCGTTTTTTGAGAGTGCGGTAGCGTAAATAACGCTATGATAAATACCAATAAGCATCCTATTGCGGTATATACAAATGGAGCATACCAAGCAAAATATTGAACTAATACCCCTGCAATGATAGGCCCTGTAATAATACCGACTGTCATTCCCATCATAATACTCCCCATTGCTATAGCCTGTTGACTTTCACTAATTACATCAGCAACAAGGGCAAAGATAACGGGAACAAGTGCGGCAGAAGCCAATCCACCGAGCCCCCTTAAAACTAGAGCAATCAATAAATTAGGCGCAAAAATGATAGCTAAACTGTCGAGCGATAATAACAAGAGAGCCGTGAGCACAATTTTACGCCTGTCAATTCTATCTGATAAGAAACCAATAATAGGAGCAGCCAAGGTATAGGCCAAAGCATAAGCCGATATCAGCCAAGTAATCTGTTCGGGCTGAACATGAAACACAATTGCTAACGGCGATATAATAGCCGACAACATGAATTCTGCGGTGCCAACAAGGTATACCGCTACTGCAGATAAAAGCAGTAAGTAATGAGTGGAGATCATAATATTCTCGTTTTGACATACATTAAATTTCCCAATCATCGCTATGATTGAGGTTATAGCGTTTTTTTAAGAAAATGAGAGAGTTTTTTGGTAATGAGTTGCTAGGGAGCAAGTGATGTTTAACGACTGGAAATATTGAGATAATTAGTTGAGACAGTAAACTGGAAGACAAACATGAAGAGACAGCCATTAAACCTTAAACGTTAATTAAATTCAACTAACTTATGAAAAAGTTAAATAAATATTATCTATTGTTCAGATATTTTGAATACAGAAACAAGAATTAATAGCTAATTTTATTATTTCTATGTGTTTGAATACGTAATATCTCCTATATAAATAGGCTAACTCCAGCTATTAATCGATGATTATCCGCCTCCATATCAAAAAAAACTCTCACTAGCTATTTTATAATGCACAAACAATAACAAGATAGATGCTTCCATACTTGGTTATTAAATGAATTGAAAAGAACAGTTTATTTAATAATTAAATTAAAGCATGTTTAAGCTAACGGAAGGTGTATAAACATGAATATCACGACTCGGTTGAAATTTGTTTCATTTCTACAATTTTTTATCTGGGGATCATGGCTAGTTACTTTCGCGTCTTATCTCTTCAATACATTGCACTTCAAAGGCGGTGAAATTGGTCTGATTTTTAGTACATTAGGCATTTCAGCTTTATGTTCGCCAATTATCATCGGATTTATTGCAGATAAAATTAATAACCGAAAGCTTGTTTACGTTGCATCACATATTATTTCTGCTGTATTTTTAATCGCTATGGCTCATAGTCATTCAATAACCCTGCTATTTATTATGACATTAGTTCATCTAATGTTTTATATGCCAACTATTTCTGTTTGTAATAGCATTGTTTTTGAAATGTTGAGTGCCAAGAAACTCGATTCTGATGTCTATTTCCCCAAAATACGAGTTTACGGTACTGTAGGCTTTATTGTCGCTATGTGGACAATTAGCTTATTAAAATTGGAAATGAGTTTTTATCAATTATATGTCGGCGCAATTGCATCGGTTGTGCTCAGTATTTTTTCTGTATTCTTTATTTCAACGCAGAGCTGTAAAATTGAGAAAAAAGGAGAAAAATCCAGCTTTAGTTGCCAAAATATTATTTTACTATTTAAAAAAGGAAGAGTAGCGGTATTCTTATTTTTTGCCATGCTATTGGGATCTGTCTTACAAATTACCAATACCTTTGGCGTCCCCTTCTTACAAGATATGGCATTAATGCCCGAAGCTAGAGGCTCTATTTTTTCTGAATATCCCACTATCTTTTTATCAATATCGCAATTTTCTGAAATCATCTTCATTTTGCTTTTACCTCTGCTACTCAAAAAGTTCAAAATTGAAACCATCTTATTCATGAGTATGATTGCGTGGATTTTACGATTAGGTTTATTTGCCTATGGTGATTTCACTGTAATTGGTACCATCGCTTTATTTTTGTCCATGGTTGTATACGGCTGCGCATTTGATTTCTTTAATATCGCTGGCGCACTATTTTTGGAAAAAGAAATTGCTCCCGAATTTAGATCGACAGCTCAAGGTGTATTCACCACATTAGTTAACGGTTTTGGTACTTTTTTAGGTGCTGTATTATGTGGTTGGGTTATCGAATTAAATACGGTCAATGGCGTGGTGGATTGGAAAACTTTCTGGATGATTTTTACGGGGTACACGGCTAGCTTCACTCTTATTTATTTGGTTTACTTGTTTTATTCTAAAAATAGCCAACCAAAAACGACTATTTAACAACTGATAGCCCTCTTATTCATTAGACATATTTACAGAATAAGGGGCTTTATATTATTTTAAACTTGTGACTTTTAATGCTTCCCCTAATATTTTAATTGCATTGCGTCGCCTTGCGATTAATGGAAGCGCGTAATTTATTCGTAAATGATTAAGGAAACATCCACCAGTCGAGAAATGTTCCCCGGTTAGAACAGTGACTTTATTACGATGTAGAATATCGAGTAATTTACGATTATCAACCGGTAGATGTTCAACCCACAATGAAAATCCTCCTTGTGGCCGCGAAATACGAGTATTAACAGGAAAATGGGTTTCAACTAACTCTTTATATTGGCATTGTAGTTCACTATAATGCTGTCTCATTCGGCGCAAATGCAAAAAATAATGCCCTTCCTTTAAGAAGTTCGCCATAACTTGCTGCATAAAAATCTCACCAGAGCAGTGAGATAAATATTTTAAATGCAGAACTTTCTCTTTATATCTCCCGGGGATTATCCACCCCGTACGAGTACCTGGTGCAACCGTTTTTGAAAAAGAACTACATAAAATTACATGTCCATTGTTATCTAGCGATTGTATTGTCGAAGGCCTTGGATACTGATACGCCAACCCTGCGAGGCAATCATTTTCAATTACTGTTCCATGATATTTTTCAACAATATTCAATAAACGTTGTTTGTTATTATCAGGCATGATACAGCCCATTGGGTTATTGCAACTCGGCGTCACAACAACTGCTTTTACTTCCCAGCGTTCGAATGCTTCCTCTAGCCTATCGAGGTCTATTCCAGTTTCAGGGTCAATAGGAATTTCAATAATTTTCCGACCTAAGCCATACAACGTTTGTAACAATCCTGGAAATGTTGGCGATTCAACTGCAATAACATCATTACCTTGTGTACACGCTTGCAAAGCGATTGATAATGATTGATGACCACTCGTCGTGGTCACAATATCATCAGGCGTAAACAGATGACTATCATCGGAAATTAAATGAATTTGTTCTCTTAAGGACGCTAGCCCTTGCAAGCTATCATATTCCAGAGTTAGGGAAAGTTTACGACGTGCAACCATGGTCATTTCTTGCCATAGTGGCTCTAAACTTTTATCTTCTATATTAGGGACGGCACAAGATAATGATGTCACACCATGCCGCTCAGATACACGCAGAAAATCCATTGTTGGATTCCATTGAGCAACTTGGACAGGTTTTTGAATATAATTTGCCACTTTAGGCAAAAGAGCTTCTGTTTTTTCTGGTATCACAAAATACCCTGATTTAGGTACTGCATAAATCAGTTGTAAACGTTCCAGCTCACGGTACGCGAGTTGTGCAGTAGTGATGCTGACTTGATGAGTGCGCCCAATATCCCTCACTGACGGCATCTTTTCACCGCTAAGAAACTCACCTTGTTTAATTTTTTCCTGTAGTTCTTGTGCTATTTGTTTGTACAGTAACACATTATAAACCCTTCTCATTTTCCCATAAGGATAATGTAATACAAAAATGACTGAATTTGATCTGTATTTTGCAAAAAAACAAATCTGTCACTTTTTTAAAAATGTTCGCCATGCAATTCTAAATATAAATTCGTACTTTATTAGGAATATTTATGGAATATGAAAAAAACACAAGAGGAAAGCCACACCCTAAATTCATCTTATTACAACCTATTGTTTGGATATTTAAGAAAGCAAATACTTTTATTCGAGAAAAAAGACGTGAAAAATATAAAGGACAAAAAATATAACATTATTATCAACCGTATAAAAAAACATATTACCTGGATAGTTTTTAATGGGTTTGTAATGGGTTTTTCACATATCAATAAATGAAAATAGCTACTTCTAAAAATAATATTTTAGTTTTAGATATCATATTGTATTTACTAATACAGCACCCATTATATATTAATATAGGTGCTGTTAATCTTAAATATTCTAGCTAAAGTAATTTATTAGACATAATGATATGAAAACTATGGCCACCCATGATTTTCTTAGCTATCATTAACTATTATCTGCCTTATACTGGGCTTCTTTTAGCAATAGCGCTTGTTTTCGATCAATGCCCCAACGATAGCCTGAAAGATCACCATTACTTCTAACCACTCGATGACACGGAATAGCGACAGCTAACATATTTGCACCACAGGCATTAGCTACCGCTCTGACTGCACTAGGCTTGCCAATTTTCTCTGCAATATCTCTGTAGCTTACCGTTTCTCCTAATGGAATATTTCGTAAAGCTTGCCAGACACGCTGTTGAAATGCAGTACCTTGAATGTCTAATGGTAAATTTAAACCAATTTCAGGTGCCTCGATAAAACCCACTATCTGAGCTACCAGTTGTTCAAAACCGTCATCTCCTCCAATCAGCTCTGCTTTTGGGAATTTATCCTGTAAATTATTCAATAACTGCTCAGGGTCATCCCCTAATAAAATAGCACAAACACCTATCGGACTTTGTGCAACGAGTAGTGTCCCCAATGAGCAAACTGCAAGAGCAAAATAAATTTTATTACCACCGCCACCTGATTTCCATTCACTTGGTGTCATACCTAATCGTTTAGATGAAGCTTCATAAAAGCGACTATTTGATTGATAACCCGCATCATAAATAGCGTCAGTTATTCGTTTTTTTTCTTGGAGCTGTCGTTGCAATGCTTTGTGGCGAAAAGCATCCCCGTATGCCTTTGGGGTTAACCCGGTTTGTGCTTTAAATAAACGATGTAAATGGTAACGGCTCATACCAATATAATCAGCTAAACTTGCCAGACTCACCGCTTGCTCCTGCAGTTCAATATAACGGCAAGCTTTTTCAATTTGTTCTTGGTAAAATTGGGCTAATCGTGAATTTTCTGCTCGAAAACGTTTTCCAGCACGATAGCCTTGTTTAATCGCTTGCTGTTCACTATCGAAAAATTCAACGTTATTTCTATTTGGTAAACGCCCAGCCGCAGAAGGATGGCAATAAATAGCTGATGTTTTTACACCGTAAATAAAATGACCATCTGCGGCTTTATTTCGTTCAATTACCGCTTGCCATCTCTGTTCCGGTGTTTTCCACAAATTTTTAGCTGTCATCATGCCACCCTCCGCTAGATAATTACATTAATTATGGCAAATTTCAGTACCAAAAAACTCCGAACATTGCTTTTTAATTCAGATTGTATTTATCCAGTGCGATAATCCTTTTAATTTATTGAACTGTAACTTTATGATAATCATCAGTTGAATAAATGTAATTAAATTAGTCATATGCAATTTCAGCTTCTACTTTAATATCGGATTTTTTGCGAAAAGAAACCAGAATAACCAAAATACCTAAAACAGCAACGAGTGCTCCCATAAAACTAATCATTGAATAGCTATACCCGTAGGATAAAACTACCCCTCCAATTGCTGCACCTATAGCATTTCCTAAATTAAATGCCCCAATATTAACGGAAGAAGCTAAGGCTTGAGCCCCTGTAGCTGCATTCATAACTAACATTTGAATTGGTGGTACAATACCAAAACTAAAAATACTCCATATCATTAGGCCGACACCCGCACCAAAAGCATTTATCGCAATAAATGGGAATATAGCCATACTTAATGCCAACATAATGAAAAATATTATTAAAGTGCCAAAGAGCGACTTATCTGCAAATAATCCACCAATATAGTTACCAATAGTAAAACCTACACCAATAATCACTAACATCATCGTGATCATTTGGTCTGAAGCCTGAATAAAACTCATTAACATTGGTGTAATATAGGTATACAGCGTAAACATTGCACTTGCACCTAAGACAGTAGATAACATGCCTAACAGGACTTGAGGGCGACGTAAAATACGCAATTCACTTTTTACATTTACTTTTGTCCCCATTAGGTTACTTGGTAAAGCCCAAATTAAACTAATAATCGTCAGAATGCCTAAAATTGAAATTAAATAAAATGCCTGCCTCCATCCCACAACTTGTGTTAATTTCGTCATCAGAGGTACTCCTCCGATATTGGCTATTGTTAGCCCCATAAACATAGCCGCTATTGCACTTGCTTGTTTCCCCGGAGGAACCACACTTGCCGCAACAATTGCACCTAATCCAAAAAATGCGCCATGATTCAAACTCGTCACGAATCGTGAAAGTGACAGCGTCACTAAATCAGGTGACATTGCCGATAATACATTCCCAACAGTGAAGATCGACATCAAAAATACTAGTGCTACTTTAGGCCGCTTTTTTACCAATAATAGTGTCATAATAGGAGCTCCAACCATAACACCAAGGGCATAAATAACCACTATCACACCCACAGATGGAATACTTTCTTGTATATTATCAGCAATATAAGGAAGCATTCCCATTGGCGAAAACTCTGTTGCTCCAATAGCAAAAGCCCCTATTGCTAATGCTAGTAATGCCGTGTTAATTCTCATATAAAAACCTTATTGAAATAATTTATTAACATTTTTATTAATGAGCAGAATTTTTTCACATTGATACTCAATGAAAAAGGCGTTAAGGTGAAAATAACTTTTGCCGGATATGCAATAATGAAAATAACTTTTGAAGAGCTTCAAGCCTTTATTAGCGTTGTAGATTGTGGTTCTATCACCGCAGCAGCAGAACAATTAAACATGACGATATCGACAGTAAGTCGTTTATTACTCAGGCTTGAAGAAAAAATAAATACGACGTTAATCTACCGAACAACTCGTTCGATTAAACTCAGTGATGAAGGTGCTGCATTTTTGCAGAAATCGCGAAAAATAGTTGAACTAGCTCAAGAAGCTGAAGATATGCTATCAATACGGCAAGCTATTCCTTCAGGTAAATTACGTATAGATGCATCAACCCCCTTCCTTACACATGTTATTGCCCCGTTGATCCCACAATTTTATGCACTTTATCCGCAAATCGAACTTGAAATCCATAACTATGAAGGGATTACTAATCTATTAGAAAAACGAATTGATGTTGCATTTCGTATTGGCACACTCAAGGATTCATCGCTCAATGCTACTTTACTGGGCTTTAGCCAGAAACGTTTAGTTGCTAGTCCTTCCTATTTAGAAAAATATGGCGTACCACAGAGCGTTGATGAATTGAAAAAACATTGCCTATTAGGTTTTACTCATCCAGAGTCCTTAAATACATGGCCTATTACGTCGCATGATGGACAGTTATTAAAAATTACCCCCGATATTGCAGGCGCCAGCGGTGAAGTTTTATTTCACCTTGCCATTCAAGGTGCTGGAATTTTATGTTCTGCTGATTTCGTCACGCAAGACGCTTTCGCAAGTGGGGAGTTAGTACAAGTGTTAACAAAAGAAACCATTGAGATCCGTCAGCCCATAAATGCAGTTTATTACCGTAACCAAGCTGTTTCGCCACGGCTGCGCTGTTTTATTGAGTTTATAAAAAAGTACTCAACAAAAATTGAACCATACTAATGTTATTTATTTCCCTGCTCTCTTTGTGCAACTCGTTTTTTAAATCCCGTTAATGTCATTCCTGTATGCCGTTTAAAATAGCGGCATAAATAGGATGTATCTTCAAAATTTAATTCATCAGCAATTTGCTTAATGGACAGATTACCAACTTCTAATAATGCTTTTATTTCTAGAATAACTTGCCTATCAATTAATACTTTTGGCGGGTCATTAAAGAAACTTTGACTAATCTTAGATAAGTAAAATGGCGTAATAGACAATTTTTCAGCATAGAATTTTACTTCTTTATATTGTTTACAGTAAATTGTAATTAAGTCCCAAAAACGCCAGCATAGTTGCTCTTGGCGGCTTTTATTTTCTGGTTTACTAAATGTGTGTTGAGTATGATGATTAATTTCTAAAAATAAATTTTGCAAATGATTTTTTAACTGTAATAACCCATGTTCGCCCCAGTTATGTACTATAGCTAGCAGAATATACCTCCAGTTTTCAAGTAGCTCCACTTTTCCTAATGGCGTTGAAATAACAGGAAAATCATTAAAAAAAGCAAACAGTTGACGTGGTAATGCATAAGCAATTTCTGTTGCTAACTTTTTATCAATCAACCAATATTCCAAACGAAAATTACGTGATTTGGCTTGCAGCATTGCAAAGGAGTCATCATATAAAACGATAATATCGTTTTTACGTACCGGGTGCCGTTTAAAATTAATATTGAATACTGCATGTCCTTGCTTGCATATACAAACCGTCACATAAGATGTCTTAATTGGTTTACATTGCATTTCATCCATATTGCTTTCACCAATCCGAATGGCTTCAGGCAAATCAATCTGATAATTTTTTAAATGCTGCATGATTATTGTGCTTTAATTTGCTTCATATGACGCAAGCATAACAAAAAAGTTGCCATAAGTACCCAAAATGAACAAGTTACGCCCTTATTTTATTTCCATAAATACCTAAAATGGTCTCCAAGTTTAAAAACACCTTACGAAGAGACTAGAAAATGGTACTTACAACAAATAGGTTAGTATTGCGTCCTTGGCAAGAAACAGATGCCGCTGATTTATATTTCTATGCAAGAGATGAAAGAGTTGGCCCAATCGCAGGTTGGCCAGCTCATAAAAGTGAAGAAGAGAGTCTTTCTATCATCAAGAATATTTTTATGCGTGATGAAATTTACGCTGTAACGTTAAAAAATGAAAACCAAGCTATTGGTCTGATTGGATTATCATTTAGCCATGAAAGTAATTTCCCCATTGGGGAAAATGATGCAGAAGTTAGTTATTGGATTGGTGTACCCTTCTGGGGTAAAGGCCTTATACCAGAATCAATTAACGCCATCATGCACCATGCATTCACTAATTTAAAATTAGATAATTTATGGTGCGGTTACTTTCAAGGTAACGAACAATCTAAAATTGCCCAAGAAAAATGTGGCTTCAAATACTATGCAACTCTTGAACCTCAATTTATTGAATTAATTGGTGAAACTAAGACAGAAGATGTCAGTAAAATAACCGCTAAAGAGTGGCAAGCTCGACAGTAATATTTGATTCCATCTATACATATGGCCAGCATTTATCTGTTTGGCCTTTTTCTTATTAATTTATTGTCACAACTCATTTCAAGCTGAATAAAATTATTCTACCGTGTTCCTATTAATGCTATGATTTTTCGATAATTATAAAATTCATACTTTCACTAGGATCACAGGTAAACACATGCAGGACTATGGTATTTGGACCGTTATTACCCCCATTGTGACGATAATTTTGGCGATATTAACTCGCCAAGTCATGCTTTCATTAATGTTAGGAATACTCGTTGGTTTTACTGTTATTCATGACCACAATCTACTATTAGGTGTGCAAGGTACCGTTGATGGTATTATTGATACGTTTTCATCGGCGGGGAATACGCGAACAATTGTCTTTATGGTCATGATTGGTGGGATCATGAGACTTGTTGTCGTTACAGGCGGAGTTCGCGCTCTAGTTCAGTTACTCACAAATAAAACAAAACTGATTAAAAACCGTAAATCTACTCAATTGCTCGCCATTATCATTACCTCTCTTATTTTTATTGAAAGCTCTATTAACCAGCTAGTAGCCGGAGCTTCAACTAAGAATCTCGCACGACAATATGGCGTTGCCCCTGAAAAAATGTCCTATATTATCCAAACGGCGTGTGTTTCTGTTTGTTCCTCCGCCATTATTAATGGCTGGGGAGCGGTAATAATGGGGTTAATCGGGGTACAAATATCCCAAGGGCTGATTCAAGGTGAACCTTTTGATATTTTAATTACTTCGATTGGATACAACTTGATGGCATGGCTATCCATTATAACTATTCTATTCTATGTATTCACTAACGTTTCATGGGGCCCCATGAAAAAAGCGGAAGAAAAATATCAACAGAATTTCATTGCAGGGAATATTTCCCAATTACAAAGCCAAGATAGCGAAGAAGAGATTATTGACCATCCTAATGCTCATTCCTCATTAAACTTTTTTATTCCTATTTTATCGACGGTGTTAATGGTACCTATTGCTCTGTATATTACAGGCGACGGTGACTTTAGCAAAGGAAGTGGATCGACTTCCGTATATTGGGGTGTCATGTTTGGTACAGTGGTTTCTTTCTGTTGGTTTGTCGGCCGACGCCTATTAAATATTGATGCGTTCTTCAAAGAGTTGTTTATCGGTTATGCCAACATGCTAAAAATTAGTTCAATTATGATTTTAGCATTCTTAATGGGAAATGTTTCTGCTGAGTTAAATACAGGTGCTTATATTGCTGAAGTTACTCAGGGCGTTATGGCGCCAGGGTTTTCTATTGGCTTTATCTTTATAATTAGCGCCATTATGTCTTTAGCAACAGGTACCTCTTGGGGAACTTTCGCTATAATGATCCCTATCGGAGTTCAATTAGGCCTGTCTGTAGGAATGCCTGTTGAATATATGATAGGTGCAGCAATTTCTGGCTCAATATTTGGTGATATGACCTCTCCAATCTCTGCGGATGCTATTGTTGCCTCAATGGCGACAGACTGCGAACATATTGAACATATCCGAACACAAATGCCTTATGCACTTGTAACGGCCAGTGTTGTACTTGCTATTTACCTTTACCTTGGTTTCTCTTATTAATTATTGGGAGTTTAGATGTCTCTTCAACAACAATTAGTACAGTTCGCAAAAATAGATTTACTTAACGCATCGACTCCTCTTAATCGATTAAATAATTTATCGCATAAGTTTGGCCGTGAGATCTATATAAAACGTGATGATATGACCCCTCTTGCCATGGGGGGGAATAAATTACGTAAACTCGAATTTTTAATGGCCGATGCATTAGCCAAAAAAGCAAAGATTATTGTTACTGCGGGGGCAATTCAATCAAACCATGTCCGCCAAACTGCGGCTGTTGCTGCCATGTATGGGCTTGAATGCGTCGCTTTGTTAGAAAATCCAATTCAAAGTGATAACCCTAACTTTCTGCATAATGGTAATAAATTATTAACCGACTTATTTGCCACTCGTTGTGTCATGTGTGATGAATTAACTGACCCACAATCTCAAATGGAAGCACTAATTGAAACTCTTTCTCTTAAAGATGCCTATATTGTTCCTGTGGGTGGGTCAAATGTATTAGGTGCTTTAGGCTATATTCAATGTGCTATTGAGATAGCTCAACAGAAGCCAGAACATATAGAATTTGATAAAGTTATTGTTGCATCTGGGAGTGCTGGGACACACGCAGGGCTTGCCATTGGTTTGCAAGAACTATTACCACAAAGCCAAGTGATTGGCGTAACCGTTTCAAGAAAGCAGCAAGACCAAGCCCCTAAAGTCGAGAAGTTACAAACCGAGTTGGCTCAATGTCTGGCTCTAACGAAAACCCCAAAAGTACAATTATGGGATAATTTCTTTGCCCCGATGTATGGAATGCCAAACCAAAAAGGCCTCGCTGCAATCAATTTATTAGCGAGGCAAGAAGGTATTTTATTAGACCCAGTTTATACCGGTAAAGCCATGGCTGGATTAATTGACTACTTAGAAAACTCGGAAGAAAAAACTCCCGTTCTGTTTATTCATACTGGTGGAGCTCAAGCATTATTTGCTTACTCAGATATTAGCCAAACAATTAAATAGTTATCAGTTAAAAGGGCTAAGTTGCCCTTTTTTCTTCTTATTTAGTACCAAAAGTGCTCTACTTTTCTTCTTCTATGACGTTTATCAATTGATTGCTATACACTGATAAAGCACAGGAGAAAACATTTATGAACCAAGTTCCCCATATACTAAGAAAAGCCACGAAACATGATGCATTATTGCTACATAAAATAGGTACGGAAAGTTATTTGCATCATTTTGCTACATTATGGAATAACCAAAATGAACTTAACACATATTTAAGTCAAGAATACAGCACAGCTAAAATCACTGCAGACCTTAATCAACAGCATATTGATTGGTATATTATTGAAAATACTAGCCCAATCGGTTTAGTAAAACTAACCTATCACTCCTGTATACCTGAAACCGATTTAGCTGGTACTTTATTAAATAAACTTTACTTTTCTCCTGGCGCTACAGGTAAAGGTTATGGAAAAATCGTATTTAAATTAATTGAAGCGCTCGCAAAACAGCAAGGTGACTCTTTGCTATGGCTAGATGTTCTCGCAAGTAACACTCGAGCAATGACATTTTATCAGTCAAACGATATGCATATTATGAAAGAAATTTTATTTACAAGCGAAACTCAGCAATCTCTTGAATATATTATGAGCAAAACACTTTAACTGAATATATTGTCACTATAGGATATTCATGAAAAATACAATTCTTATCACTGGTGCAACAGGCCAGGTTGGTCACTACCTCGTTCAATCATTACAGGAAAAAGGCTATCATGATATTGTTTTAGCGGTTAGAGATCCTGCTAAATTGAAGAACACACCTTATCGAACTGTTGTTATGGATTACGATAAGCCAGATACTATTGAAACCGCTTTACAAGATATCGACTCTGTTTTCATGATGACAGGCTATACCATTGATATGCTTGTACAAAGTAAGGTTTTTGTTGATATCGCAAAAAAATCAGCCGTGAAATATATCGTGCATTTAGGTGCCTGTGGGGACGATGACGCGCAAGTGGCACATTGGGCATGGCACCAACTTATTGAACGCTATATTGAATGGTCAGGAATACAATTTACTCACCTTCGCCCCGAATCTTACATGCAAAACTTACTGGGTTATCAAGGAGATGATAACTTGCAAAAAGGCGTCTTGCGCTCTTATTTTGGCAATGCGGTACTCAGTTGGGTAGACTGCGCCGATGTTGCTGAACTTGCGGCTTATTGCTTACTTAACCCGCAACAGCACGCAGGCCAAATTTATCGCCTTGGTTATGAAAATAGAAATTACACACAAATAGCTGAGTTATTAACAGAAGAGTTGGGGATCCCTTTCAGCTATCAGGCAGAAAATCCCGATGAATTTTGGCAACATGCCCTTAAAAATAATTTAGAGCTCGCCTATATGAAAAGTATCTATGACCATTATGTAGATTTTACTAATGGAAAATTAGACCGCTCAGGAATGGTTTTCGATAATTTTCAAACAATAACAGGCAAAGCACCGACATCACTTAAAGAATTTATTTTAAAGCACCAAGAACAATTTAAATAAACGTAAAATAGGCCTCTACTTGGCCTATTTTTATATTATTTTTTATTCGCAATAAGTATTCCGAAAACAATTAATATTCCGCCAATAAAAATCACTGTGCTGATTTGCTCATTAAGAAATAGAGTTCCCACAATAACCGCACTCAGCGGATTTAGTGCAATAAATGCCCCTGCACCCGCAGCCCCTAATTGTGAGACCCCCTGATAATACCAGACGTAAGCTATTGCTGATCCCAAAATACCCAAATAGCCCAAACTCACTAAATCTTTTAGAGAAAATAATGATACCGTATCTAATGTGATATCGAGACACAACGACGTTACTATCAATAACAAAGTCCCAAATAACACAGCGTAAGTTACCGTATGTAATGCTCCTATTTCTTTAATAACGTTTTTACCTGTTACAGTATAAATCCCCCAACTAACTACACATCCTAGAATAGCTAGATCTCCTTTACTAACCATAAAAACATCACTGCTCGGCGCTTTATCTGATAACAAGATTATTGCCCCAACAACACATAACGTAATCCCAGCACCTTTTTTCAATGAAACCTTTTCTTGCCAAAGAAGAAAAGAAATGAACGCTATCATGGCAGGGTTAATGGCGACTAATAATGCGGCTCTTGACGCAGGAATAATTTGTAAACCATAAAAAAATAAAATTTGATAAATAAACACGCCACTGGCCCCTAATAACATAATCTGCCATAGCTGCCTTTTATTTATTCGTTTCCAACCTAATCGACCGAGTATAATGACAAGAACCAACGAAATACTGGCAAAAAGAAAACGCACCGTCGCGGATAATAACGGTGGAATTTCAGGTTGAATAACCCTACCTGCAATGAATGTTCCTCCCCAAATGACAGATACACATACCATTTGGAAAAATATAAAATTACTTGGTCGTCTTTTCATTTCTGTTATATTGCTCATCCGCGTATTCCCTGTTATCAACTCATATTTCGCTTCTCTTTACATGATGGATAAGCTAACCTTAATGCTGAGTCATATCCTAATGAGCATTTACTCATGACATTAAGCCAACTTGAAATATTCACAATAGTAGCCGAACTCAAAAGTTTTACGCTTGCTGCAATGAAATTAAACATCTCTCAATCGGCCATTTCACACGCGGTAAAATCCCTTGAAAAAGATCTTGGTGTCGTGTTATTTACTCGAGAGCAAAATCAAACCACGTTAACTGAGATAGGAAAAAAACTCTTATTAAGAGCTCATAATATGCTCAATATTCAAGAGGCGATGAAGCAAGAAGCATTTGCTGCAAATGGTCTGAAGGCGGGTATTTTGCGAATTGGTTCTTTTGGTCCGGGGTCATCTTTAGGGCTCCTACCGCCATTACTCGATAAGTTTCGCCAAAAATATCCATTGATAAATATTATGGTTGATGAAGGCGATGATGAAACCGTTACACAGTGGTTACAAGAAAAGCGAATTGACGTTGGTGTTGTCGTTCTACCCGATGAACGCTTTGATACGTTTAAAGTCAAAGATGACCAAATGGTTGCTATACTGCCATTAGGCCATCCTCTGGCAAATGAACCTTCTATTTCTTTGAAGCAGCTTTGTGATTACCCATTTAATTTAACCCAAGCGGGTTCTGGAAAAATCGTTCTAGATTTATTTCATTCACAGAAATTAACGCCAAAAATTCAATTTAAGACAAAGCAATTGCTAAGCACTTTTACACTCGTAGCTCGGGGAGAAGCAATTTCTATTGTTGCACAATTAGCAATTCCTGCTCATCTTCAAGACATCGTGATTAAACCCCTTAACCCACCGGTTAAGCGTAGTATTGCTTTTGCTGTTAATAACGAAAACCAAGCATCACCTGCAACGAAGGCATTTTTACAAATTGCAAAAAAACTATATTCGTGATCAGTCAGTGCTATTTCGCAACTGGTAAGTAATTACGTATAAATATGGCTCGTTTGGGTAAATCTCTTTGATAAGCGCTTTCAACGTCTCTAGACTCATGGCTTCTTGCTTAGCATGGTATTCAGAAATGTCATCATAAAAAATTGGCTCTACCGACAGTATTTTAATATCAGTATAATATTCGCCTGTTTCCAACGCGTATACCTTCACAATAGTCCCAGGGATATAATGGCTCTCGCTTTTATCACGGATAGTGATAATTTTTTTACCGGAAACCACCAATGGAAGTAAACGCTCAAAAAAGGTTATCGTGTCTGGGGCGTTATTCATAATATTTCTCTTATTTCTTATGCAATGCCTTTGTTAGGAGACCCTATTTTCTTATAAACCCAATAAATTGCAATAAAATGGTTCTTTTTGTGCTTCCAATTTTACGAACACTATAGTGATCATTCAGTTTTATATACAATCAAACTATAAAAATATTATCTACTACAATAAATTGAGTACACATAATGAATAACAATGAAAATTTGTTCTATCAACAAGAACACTATTTTTGGGCTGCAATATGTGCAAATGCGGTGAAAATCAGCAACCAAACTAGTGCTTATTTTTCTGAGCTGCCATTACCTATATTTAATTATATTTATCTCCACCAAGGCGCTCTCATTTCAGATTACGAAAAGGCCGAAGCGTTATTCAAACAGCAAGCTAAACCTTATGTATTGGTTGTTCATGAACAGGTACTTTCAGCATTTGAGACGGAAATAGCGACACGTGGATTAATCGCAGATGGTGAATCAACCGCAATGATTTTGCCGCAAGAGGCTTTATCACAATACAATTCACCACCACAGCTTAATTCTGGTTTTCAGGTAGCACTGAGCAATGATCAACTGAAAGATTGGGCTCAGCCTTTAATTACAGCATTCCCTGTCGATTCTGATACAGATGAAAGTGACTCAACTGTTACCGACGAGTATATTCGTTATCACCAGAGAGCGCTTGATAAACAAACTAATATGGTGCATTTAGTCTTATTTGCAGATCAGCAACCAGTCTCAACCTTAACTATGACATTTAATAATCAAACAGCTCGACTTGATGATATTGGTACTGATATTCAATACCAAGGTAAAGGGCTAGCGACTTTACTTATTAAACATGCGCTATATCTTTGCCATCAGCAAGGGGTTAAACAGTGTGTATTGGAGTCATCCAGTGAAGGGTTATCTATCTACAAAAGACTGGGGTTTGAACCTATATTTAATTACTACAGCTATATTGCAGAGTGATTTTATTAAATGCATCTTAATAACCGAGGTGCCTAATTGTTCGGGGGTGACATAATAATGGGAGTAATTCCACTAATATATCCACTTTATTTTGTCACCGTTTGGTACCAATGTTGAATATCTGTCACAATTTGTTCTGTCTGCAATTGCCCATTTTTATCTTTGAAAAAATGGTCTAAATCTTGATATGCTCGATAACTAACATGGGGATTACGGATTTGTTGCATCATATTATCTGTACCATGAGCATCCACATTGGTATCCGCCATTGTTTGTATCACTAAATGTGGAGTTTTAACTGACTGGATAAGTTTTAAATTATCAATGGTAAGCATCTCATACCACCATTTTGAACCATGTCCACTGACAAATTGGTCGTTATTTAATTGCTTTTGTTTTACTGCTTCTGCAAATTGTTTAAAACCTTCTTTTGAGTTTGCAACCTCTTCTTTAGGTGTATTATTTTCAATACTGTACAATACGTCATTGATAAAATATTGACCACCAACATTCAATGCAACGGATGCGGTAATAAAGTTTTCTTGAGCAACAATTAAATTAGTCACCAACGCACCTTCACTTCCGCCTAATAGCACGATGTGTTGGTAATCATCTTTCAATTGTTTTAATACCACTATATAATTATTGGCGCGTTCTAATGGCGAGTCTTTCGACATATAGTCAACAGGGCATTCTTCTTCTGAAGCTTCTTCATCTTTAGTCCCCACATGACTGTTTAGCCCTGTTTTTTCAACTAATAAAATATCATTATCAGGAAATACAACACCGAAGTTTTTCAACATATTTGGGTTATTAATAACACTTTTACAATCAGAACCCTGTAATAAAACTAATAAATCCTTTGATTTTTCTGCTTGCTTTTGGATTAAGTAATAGTTTATTTCTTTGCCCGCTAGGTGAAGAGTTTGCATATTCACAGGTAAATCCTGAGCAAATACACTTAACGAATAAGTTGAAAATAACAAAACAGCAATTTTTAATTTCATCATACACTCATCATGTTTTGTAAGGATCTTTCGAAGATATTATATTGAGTTTTTTATAACAAATAGCACCTAAAATGCCCTCACGATATAAGATAAACGTTAGATATAATGGCCTATGCTTGTGCGATCTTTATTGCCATATTAGTAAACAAGTCAGCCGTTTGTTTATTCAATTCTGTTGTCATAACTAAGATTGAAATTTGATCGCAATTGGCAATCTTATACCTCGCGACCCCGGGTAACTTGTCCGCGGTCACTCCCATAATAACTTGATTACTGCGCTCAAAAAGGATTTTCTTAAATTTAGATTCTTCATAATCGAATATCGAGACCCCCATTTGCGGATCTAAAGCACAGCCACCAATAAAGCATTGGTCAAAATGAATTTGGTTTATTTGATTTACTGCAGAAATATCAATACTCGCGCCAACTTGGCGGTTTAATTTCCCACCAATTAAAATCACTTCATATAGTGGTTTTTTCATTAATTCCAATGCTATTGATGGAGAGTGAGTCACAACCGTCAACGATAGTTCTGAAGGTAAATAACGAGCGATTTCTAAGTTAGTTGAACCTGAATCAATAAAAATACAGGTGTTTTGTTTGACTAGTTTGTTGCAAGCCTTCGCTATTTTGATCTTTTCATCTTGGTTTTGTGCCGTTCTCTGCTCGAATGTGCCCTTTTCTTCAAGCATACTAACCGCTCCACCATGGACTCGGCGGCAAACGCCTTCTTGTGCTAGTTCATTTAAATCCCTACGAATGGTATGCTCTGAAACTTGCATTTTACGGGCTAATGTCGTGCAAACCACTCGCCCTTCATCTTGTAGTAGCTGGCGAATTTTATTTTGCCTTTGTTCTGGAAAAGCGACATAATCGAGCATGGAATTCCTCATTAACTATTTTTATCAATCATAATCGAGCAAGAAAAGATGTCAAACACTATCTTGTTCAAGCACTCGAGGACAACTAAATGGCGCACTCTCCGTTACCAGATAGCTTTTTCTTGCATGAGCTTGCAAATACTGCCGGTAAAATTTCCCTTGAATACTATCGAACACATGAACTCAGCGTTATTGCAAACAAACCCAAAGAGAACTATCGCTTCGACCCGGTCACTCAAGCAGATAAGCTAGCAGAAAAAGCCATGCGAGAACTGATATCCAAACATTACCCAACGCATTCTATCATGGGTGAAGAGTATGGAATAACGGGAACTGGTCCCATTCAATGGGTGCTTGACCCCATTGATGGAACCCGCCCTTTCCTTTGTGGTCTTCCTTTATGGGCAAACCTGATAGGTCTAACTGAGCATGGCAAAGCGGTTATGGGGATGATGAGCCAACCCTATATTGGCGAACGCTTTTGGGCAGACCAACACGGAAGCTGGACCAGTAGCTCTCACGGGCAATATCGCTTATCTACTCGCAAGCAAGTCAAACTCGAGCAAGCCATTTTGCATACCACATCACCAGAACCTATTGCCACACGCCCAGACATTCATTTTATGGCGCTGGAGAAACAGGTACTTATGACTCGCTATGGAGGAGAATGCTATGCAATGGCAATGTTAGCAGCGGGTAGAATCGATATTTGTGTCGAATTCGCACTGGAACCTTATGATATTGTTCCATTAATCCCTATTATAGAACGTGCGGGTGGCATAGTGACTACATTGGATGGCAACCGAGCCGAAGCTGGCGGTGCCGTTGTTGCAACGGGCTGCCCATATCTTCATGAACAAATTCTGACTATCTTAAATACAGGTAGTTAATTTTATTTTTTAAGAAGTACTATAAAATGCAATCTACTCAACAAGTTAATAGCCATATATCTTTAATACCCGCTAAAAGGGAGCAAATTTCTACTCGAATTATTTTTTTTATTGCTGGTTTTGTTACCGCGGCTTGGGCAGCCATTGTTCCTTATGTCAAACTTAACACAGGAGCAAATGATGCTACCCTTGGCATGCTGCTATTATGTTTTGGTGGAGGAGCACTTATTGCGATGCCAGTGACTGGAGCATTAGCTGCCAAGTTTGGCTGCCGCCGCTTAATGGTTTTTTCCACCATCGCCTTTAGTTTGTTATTCCCCGTTTTATCCTCTTTATCGCAAGTTAACTTTATCATTATTGCCTTATTATTATTTGGGATTTTCATTGGTTTAACGGATTGCGCGATGAATATTCAAGCAGTGATTGTTGAAAAATCATCTGATAAACCAATCATGTCTGGTTTTCATGGTTTTTATAGTGTCGGTGGCATCGCGGGTGCAGGTACCATGAGTTTAGTTTTGCTACTTGGTGCTTCCGCAACAATGTCATCAATCATCATTTCAGTTATTGCAGTGGTTTTGTTAGCTATTTGCTATAACGGTTTAATCCCTTACGCTAATGCCCCAACTGGCCCGCTTATCGCTATCCCAAAAGGCGTTGTTTTGGTGATTGGCATCGTCTGTTTTGCCGTTTTTCTTGCTGAAGGCGCAGTACTTGACTGGGGCGCTGTATTCTTAATTGAACACCATGGATTAAAAGAGACTTTAGGCGGTTTAGGGTTTGCTGCTTTTGCTACAACCATGACTATTGGCCGATTACTGGGCGACAAAATTGTTATGCGAGTCGGTTCCGCACGTGTCGTATTTTTAGGTGCTTTACTTGCTTGCCTCGGTTTTGTTATTGCTGTTTTATCTCCTCATCTCATATTGGCCATCATGGGTTTTGCATTAGTCGGTGCGGGTTCATCTAATATAGTACCAGTGATGTTTTCTGCTGTAGGGAAGCAAAAAACGATGCCAGAGGCTCTTGCCGTACCCGCAATTTCTACTTTAGGCTATTTAGGTATTTTGGCGGGACCAGCTGCTATTGGTTTTGTTGCCTTCCAACTATCGTTGGCGACTGCATTATTATTAATCTCTGGACTATTAGTTATTATTGCTTTTGTGACTCGTTTTATCCGTGTTTAATTTTTTAGTCTCATTGGGCTACTAGGTTGTAGCCCTATTCTCCGTTTTCTGTCATCAATTGTTCGTATCTGATAAAAATGGGTGTAATCGTGCTTTATTTATAGGTTTCATCTATATAATTATTCATTAAACTATTAAAATCCTTTCTAATTTTCCTGCTATCGATTTCGTTGTAAACACTGAGGCTTAATGGACCCGACTCATAAAAAAAATATTATTATTATTGGAGCTGGTTTTGTTGGTACAACATTAGCTTGGTATTTATCAAAACAATCTGATAAGCAGGTCATTTTGCTTGATAAAGCACACGCAGGCCAAGGTGTCACACAGCACGCTTTCGCTTGGTTGAATGTGTCATATGGAAGGCCTGATGCCTATAGTCAACTGCGCCAACAGGCGCTTGTTGCATGGCATGAACTCGATGAACACACTGATGGAAAGTTAAATATCCAGTGGACAGGTGCTCTCAGCTGGCAAGAAACAGATTCAGCAACTGCAGAATATGTCTACCACCACCAACAGAGTGGATTTAATGTCGAATTATTGGACAAGTCAACCGTTCACAAGATGGAACCTTGCTTATCTGTTTTACCTGAACTCGCTGCATTTTGCCCAGATGAAGGTAGTGTTGACCCCATTCATGCAACAAAAACGCTATTATCCTTTGCTATTGAACAAGGCGTTATTTACTTACCTGAGCAGGAAGTTCAAGCTATCTTGCAGGAAGGTGGACGCATCATTGGCGTAAAGACTCAAACAGATACTTTTTTGGCTGAACAGGTTATCGTGACTGCGGGTACAGACGCGACTGCACTTATGCAATCGCTACATGTTGAATTACCTGTTATAGCCTCGCCCTCTATCATTGTGCATATCAATGGCTCCACCGAGCAAACATTGGTTCAACATATCATTTCGACACCACAAATGGAGCTACGGCCAGCAGGTTCAGGTAAAATACTCTGTGCTGAAGACTATATTAGTGAAAAACCTGAGCACAATGCGGTGGCTATCGCACAAAACGCCCTTACAACGATTAAAAATTCATTTATAGGTAGTCATACGTTAAATCTTGAAAACGCTTTCATAGGAATGCGACCTATGCCTAAAGATGAGATGCCAATTGTCGGAAAAGTTGCTGATTTCGAAGGTTTATATATTATCAGTATGCACGCTGCGATCACGCTAGCGCCTTTGATATGCCAATTGGCTCAAGATGAAATCTTGCATGGAATAGAACAAGCTGCCCTTGGCCCATATCGATTAACTCGTTTTGTATCAGGTAACTGACAAATGAATATTCCGTTGTACTATTTAAGACATTATCAATCGATTGAAAAAACGTTTTGGACATCTATTTGTGAACATAGTATCCAGATTGCACAACACACAATTTGCTATTTAACGCCCCTTAATTCGCCGGCGTTTAACTTCATTTATTTGCAGCCTGACTCGACCAGTCACGCCTTTATGCAGGCTCACAACCTGTTTGTTTCACAGAAGAAAAACCATACCTTAGTGATCCCCGAAGAGATGCTCCCGCAGGTGGTTAATGAAGCCGAATCTTTAGGGTATAAACGTGACAGCGTCACTACTGCGATGGCATTAACCTTAGCGAAGCAAAATGAAGTTGAACTGCCTGATAACCAAGTCGATATCGTCTTAGCGAATCACGATCTGTCCTTGTGGGCAAAGCCTCTGGTTTCTGCATTTTATCTGTCAGAAGAGCACGACCAGGTTATTCAGGAATATGTGCGTTATCATGAAGATGCACTAAAGCAAGGCGCTCCACAGTTTCACCTTGTGTTACTCGTCAATGGCGAGCCTGCGACCTCAATGACTGTGACGATTGAAGGAACGTTAGCCCGTTTTGATGATATTGGTACTGAGCCAAGCTACCAAGGTAATGGCTACGCTTCACAACTCATTGATTACGCACTTGCATTTTGCCGCCAGCAAGGCGTAGAGCACTGCTTCCTAGATGCGTCCGAAGCAGGTTTTGACCTATATAAAAAATTCGGTTTTGAGCCACTATTCCGCTATATCAATTATGTCTGGTGCAAATAATTTACAACAATTGAGTTACTTGTAGAGGCATCTAATCTGGGATCATTGCTCAGGCAATGGTTCCAGATTCAGCCATTCCAAATCAATCCTAATAACAAAATCCGTCTGATGTTTACATATGAAAATTAATATTATTGGCTCGAGTGGCAGCGGTAAAAGTACCCTTTGCCAGCAACTTTCTTTGTTGTTAAATGTCCCTTCTATTGAGTTAGATAGCTTATATTGGCTAGCAAATTGGCAAGGTTCTTCGGATGATGAGCTTAGCCAGAAACTCACCGCTGCATTAGATAACGCGGGATCTGGATGGGTCCTTGATGGAAACTATACACGGACTCAACCCATTAAATGGAAAGAGGTTGATATGGTGGTTTGGTTGGATTACTCCTTGCCTCGAACCCTTTATCAGTCTATTACGCGTACATTAGCGCGCATTTGTTCTGGGCAAGAGCTGTGGGAAGATACAGGCAATAAAGAACGTTGGAAAAATGCATTTTTCAGCCGCGATTCGATAATTTTGTGGCTGCTAAAGACCTACTATCCAAATAAGAAAAGAAACCTAAGTCATATGGCAAATCTCAATTTACGCCATATTCAGTTTGTTCGGCTCACTTCTCCAAAAGAAACAAATTTATTTTTACAGCAGATGAAAGCTCAAGTTCAGGGTTAAGAAACATCTCGGTAGTCATAAAAACCACCGAGATAGTTAGTATTTTACTCAGCGATTAAAGCTCATCACATGCCGTTTTTAACATCGCAGTTTGTTGGAATTTTTCAATTCCTAACTCAATCAGTCGGCTGATTAATTGTGGGTATGTCATACCACCTTGCAGCCACAATTTTGGATACATACTGATATTTGTAAAGCCAGGCAATGTGTTGATTTCATTGATGACTACATCATTGTTTTCCGTTAAGAAAACATCCACACGGGACATTCCACTGCAATTTAGTGCGCGGTACGCAGATAAGGCAATCTCACGTATTTTATCACTCACTGCATCATCTAATTGTGCAGGAGCCACGACAGAAGCACCATTTTCATCAATATATTTAGTGTGGTACGCATAGAAACTGTCGTGTAATACGATTTCACCACAAGGGCTGGCAAGAGGTTCTTCATTACCCAATACGGCGCACTCAATTTCACGCCCTTTTACTGCGCTTTCAATAAGGACTTTCATATCAAATAAGAAGGCAAAATCCAGCGCCGCGTTAAATTCCGATTCAGTGCTGACTTTACTGATCCCGACAGATGAACCTTGATTTGCTGGTTTAATAAAAAGTGGTAAGCCTAATTGCGCCACGGTCGCTTCATATTCAGTTGTTGCACGTTCATTTTTGAGCACTGTTATAAATGGAGCAATATTTAAGCCTGCGTCTCTAAGTAATCTTTTGGTAACGTCTTTATCCATGCAGGCAGAGGAGCCTAAAACACCTGGGCCTACAAACGGCAAATTCGCCATGCGCAATAACCCTTGCAACGAGCCGTCTTCGCCTAAGTTACCGTGAACAATAGGAAAAATAACATCGATTTGTGGCAATGGCTTGGCATCTTCTAACGAAATAAATTGCTCGCTCGTTTTACCTGGAACAAGTGCGATGGCTCGCTTAGGCGTATTTAACGCAATACGAGAGGGATCATCACCATGCAATAAATAATCAGATTCGTTATATTCATGCCATTGCCCTTCTTTATTAATCCCCAAAAGGCATACATCAAATTTATTGCGATCTAACCCATTGATAATATTTTTAGCGGACTGTAGTGAAACTTCATGTTCTGTTGATCGACCACCAAAAATAACACCGACTCGTATTTTGCTCATTATTTGCTCCGACATAAAACACTAGACCTAGCCGAGAAATATAGCATGCAAAGAAAAGGTTATGGCATAAATTATTTATTTTTCATTAAGACTCGCTGGCTTTATAACCAAACCTTCTTTTTTTGATAGCTAATTATCTTTTATCTATCAGAGTTTCAATACTGATATTCACCTGTTCAATTAGCCACTGCGTAAAAATAGCCGCTGCACTACCTTGCTCAACAGGTTTCGATGACAATAAATAGTACGCTGAATTATCTTCAATAAAACCATATGGCGCGGCTAATTGTTTCGATTGTATTTCGTCGGCAACCATCAAAAATGACGCGAGAGCCGCCCCTTGCCCAGCTAAGGCCGCTTGAATACACAAGTAAAAGTGCTCGTATGTAATAGTTTTACTATTTTGAAGCGCTATTTCTTTTATATTTTGCCAAGTTTCCCATGCATTGGGTCTAGATGTGGTTGATAGCAGTGCTATATGACTAGCGTTTTTTTTAAAATCAAGTTCAGGCCGAACCACGACTCCCATTCGTTCTGAACACACTTTTACCGCGCAAAGATTGTCATTCCATTTAAAATCATTACGCCTCAATGCTAAATCAACGTTCGTTTTTGTGAAATCAATTACACCACCAGCTGCGACTAAATGTACTGTAATATGAGGATATTGCTGATAAAAATGCGTAAGTCGAGGTATTAACCATTTCATTGCAATTGTTGGTTCACAAGACAAGCTAACAACATCAGGAAATGTGCTGTTTTTTATCTTTTCAATACCATCTTTGAGCTGTTCAAATATCGAACTAGTGGTTTGTAACAATATTTGGCCGTTCGCTGTTAAAAAAACAGCACGGTTCCTTCGTTCGAATAACTCAACACCAAGGTATTCTTCTAATAAACGAATTTGTCGGCTAATCGCACTATGAGTCACATTCAACTCATGTGCCGCTTGCACAAAACTGCCTGCTTTTGCAGCAGTATCAAAAAAACGTAATGACGTTAATGGTGGTAGTTTCATATATAGGTAACTAAAACTGACAGATTTGCGTCAGGATAAATCGCTTTTTAGTTTTATTCAATCTATTGATAATAAAAACAATAAATAAACAAGCGATTTCAAAAAAAATACATTTTTGGTCTGTTTTTATTACCTTTTAGGAAATTAATATGAATGAAATTATTGCAGTAGCGACTATAACCATTTTAGCTGTTATTAGTCCGGGACCGGACTTTGCTATGGTAACTCGTAATAGTTATACCTATGGAATTAAAACAGGCTTACTGTGTGCGCTAGGTATCGCTATAGGTGTGCAAGTTCATGTGTTTTATACCGTTTTCGGCATCACTTTAGTCATTTTGAGTTCACCAACATTATTCTTAATCGTTAAACTTATTGGTGTATTTTATTTGGTGTACATCGGGTTTAAATCATTGACTAATAAAGTCAAAATATCCTCAGACAAGACCACCTCAAAGCCATTATCGGCCTTAAATGCATTTAAAAATGGTTTTTTAACGAATGCGTTAAACCCAAAAACCATGTTTTTTGTGGTCTCTGTGTATAGCCAAGTTATCAGTACACAGAACTCAATTTGGTTAAATTTGAGTTATGGCCTATTTATTTCTTTCACTCATTGGCTTTGGTTTAGTCTAATTGCTATTTTCTTTGCAACACCTGTAGTACGAAACAAAATTCTTAACTACCAATTCGTTATGGATAGAACAATTGGTACTCTACTCATTCTATTGGGATTATCTTTATTATTCTTTAATGTAAATTAATCTTATATTCACACAAATGATCGCTATTTGCCCTGCAACCGATAGTATTCATTAACCACTTTCGCCAACTCAATAACATCTTCAGGAATATTGAGTTTGGTGAGTTTCTCAAATGGCACCCATTCAAATGGAGCAAAAGGCGGTTGTGATGAGGGTAATAGCTCACATAAGTAAATCATATCAATATGCCAATGGTTTCCTCTCTTTTTATCCGCAATAAATTCTTTCAAAATAGCAATGGGCAACGGTAGTACTTGTGTATGAGATGAATCATGCACTTGTGAGGCAAATGGCAAACCGCAACTAATCACTCGGCACTCTAGCCCTGTTTCCTCAAGAACTTCTCGAAAAACAGCATGTTGTGGTTCTTCATTCTCTTCAATGTGGCCACCTGGGGGTAACCAAAAACCAAGTTTTTGATGTTCGTGTAATAAAAACTCACCATGCTCATTACGGATCATTGCTGTTGCCGTAAAATGTTTAATTTCCTCTCTCATCTCACCACTTCTCTTTTTTATTGTGCCATTCTTACCTTGTATTTCTGGTGTCGAGCCTAACACCTTGTTGCCTTCCAGTCATATGGCATTAGCTCTGCTAATGTCACTTGCGTGTTTTCATTGACAGCAACGACTGTTGACTGGTTTTTATCCGACAACTGACTTAGCAACTCCCTGCAGCGCCCACAAGGCGGCACGATACAACCTGAAGCATCAACGGCAACAATGGCTTTAATGACTGATTTGCCATTTTTAAGCATATCTGCAATAGCGGCATGTTCCGCACAAAAACCAAGTGAACATGCAGAATCAATACTGATACCACTATAGATCTCACCATCTTCTGTTTCTAATGCCGAAGCCACATAGCCAGTTTCTATATAACCATTAAAGGTGGCGGGTTTAGCATATTGCTTTGCTACTTCAATTAAGTGTTTTAACATCATTTTTCCATTAACTATTCTATTGATACATCTTATTAGACGTTAATCCGATAAAAAACATCAAATTTTTTGTGCTTTATTCTAAGTCCACCATATAGAGAATGACTGATTTTATTGTTCTCACCACTCACTAAGCCTTTTTCAGTAAGCTCACGATACACCTGTGACACTGTCACTAATGAAATACCCTCTTGCTTAGCAAAAGCTCTATGGATCGTAAATCGAGCTCTGGGCTTCAATTCTCCACGAGAAATCTGCTCTGCTATTTTATCAACGTTTTTTTGGTAACGAGCCTGAGCCATGTGATTGTTGCTGCGCCCAAAAGATTTGCAGGATGAGTTAATTATTGAAAATATGGGGCATTCAAAGCGCGGTCTTTCAAAATAAATTGTCGTATGCTTAGTTGATACGGCTAGCTGTAAACTTTTAGGGGACTAAATTGGAAAACTCATTTGATTATTATAAGCAACAAGTTATGTATTCTGAGGACGGGGCTCCAAATGAAACCCCATGGGTTAACGGAAAACCTACGCCAAAGGATATTCAATTTCTGATAAAACCATTATGCGGTTAGTGCAAGTTTTGCTCCAAACATCAAGAATACGGCACCAATACAGCTATTAGAGAACTTAGACAGTTTTTTATTATGTTTGACCATATTCGTTACAGCAACCGCACCAAAGATCAGCAGTGATAAGTAAATCATGCTGCAGGTTTCTAAAATTAGGCCAAGAATGAAAAATGGCACACCTGCACTTGGGTAAGCTGGGTCAATAAATTGGATAAAAAATGAAACATAAAAAATGATCATCTTAGGATTTAGTAAACTTAAAAAAACAGCTTTTTTATAGGTACCCTTGGTTTCTAAGATAATTGAATCAACATCACCTGTATTTTCTTTTTTATATAATACGCTATACAGGGTTTTCATCCCTAAATAAAATAAATAAGCTGCCCCTGCGTATTTTATAACACTAAAAAAGATAGGTGATGTTTTTACTAAAGATGCAACGCCTAAAAATGAGAGAAAAATGAGGATAGCATCTCCTGTAAAGACACCTAATGCGGCTTTATAACCATTTTTCACGCCATATTTTGCACTACTAGTTAAAACAAATAAAGAATTAGGGCCTGGTACCAGTGTAATAAAAATAACACCGATAAGATAAGTCCATAAATTTGTAATACCGAGATTTTCAAGCATAGGAAACCCGCTAACTCAATAAAAGTTATAACAAAAAATTCACATTGTTTCTTTATGGTTATTATGATACAGGCTTTATATGACTTATAAAAGATATCACTGCCTGATAATTGCATTACGATATATAAAACCAATTAAATGCAAAATACTAGACAAACAACATTGAACCGGAGGATTAAATTGAAATAATAAGCCAAAACAAACCTCTTAATCAGAAGCTAGCTATAAACAGCTAGTCAAATAGAGATAAGCACCAAAATTTAAATCTTAAACGGTATTTAATACCATGGAATAAATAAAAATAGCAGTAGTGATTTGATTAAGGTTTCGCGTTATAACATAAAAGTCGGTGCTATTTAGAAGTAAAGTCGGATAAAGCCTGTATGAAACTAAAATATCCCACCACTAATATTTTATCTCTTTAAAATCAATCAAATTATATAAGTACTCATAACTACAATAAGGTTAGCTTAAATGGCGTCACAACAAAATAATCAATGGCAAAAAGCGATGATGGCAGGCGCGGTTCATACCGCGCCTCTCAATCTCGCTGTTATTCCTTGGGGAGTTTTAGCGGGTTCAATGGCAGTCGAAACTGGTCTCGATTTCTGGCAAAGCGTAGCGATGTCTGCAATGGTATTTGCAGGCGCAGCACAGTTAGTCACTCTTGGGTTGCTTAACTCGGGTGCAGGCTATATCACAATTGTCATTTCTGTTTTTTTTATTACTTCCCAGCACTTACTCTATGGGCTGACTTTGCGGCCCCAAGTTAAAGACTTTACAACACCTCAGCGCCTTAGCATCGGCTTTTTGCTGACTGATGAACTATTTGCGATTAGCGCTGCTAAACGCCAGAGTTTAAGTTTTCCCTATCTCTTTGGTGCTGGGTTTAGTTTTTATCTTGTTTGGTTAATTACTAGCCTTTGTGGGATTGCCATGGCCAATATTGTGGGCGATTTGAGCCGCTTACATCTCGACTTTTCTGTGGTTGCAACTTTGCTCGCAATCGTCGTTCCATTAACCAGAAAAATAAGCACACTTTGTGGCGTTATCTTTTCGCTCGTTGTCGCTATCGTACTTTCAATGTACTCCTTTAGCAGTGCTATTGTTATCGCAGGTGTGGGTGGGATGTTTGTATCAGTGGCTGTTTCACGTATATTGAAGGAAGAAAAATGATTTGGCTTTTAATTATTACCTTAACAGCGGTTGTTTTTACTCTACGTTATATTTTTCTAATACCACAGTTGCCAATACGCCTCCCACTTGTGGTTCGTCAAGCGTTAGGGTACTCAGCACCTTGCTTATTAACCGCAATTTGTGCTCCTGTTATCTTATTGGAAAACCATGAGCTACGTTCCTTCCCAGATAATCCTTATTTATGGGGGGCGTTATTCTGTGTCGTTGTTGCCTCAGTATTGAAAAATATGCTGTTAACTGTCGGTCTTACCTTAATATTTTTCTATTCCCTTATTTATTTCATCGGTTAACTTATTATTCAGGATAAAGCATCGTTTAGCACTTTGCTTTATCTTGGTTAATCCCTCATAATATACCCCTCTCAAAATACATTCCTTTTCAATTTCACCCTGTCATTGATTGTCATAGTGAATACTTTATTGGCATTACTCAATAAATAGCCAATTAACTTTTATAGATAATGGATAATACAATACCATGCTTAATAATTATGTTTTACGCAGCGTTCGCTATATGTTGGACTTAAGCGACGCCCAAATGGTTAAAATCGTAAAACTTGCAGATTTGGATGTTACAAAAGAAGAAATGGTGGCTTGGTTAAAAAAAGATAATGAGCCTGAATATGTTGAATGTAACGACAATGTCATGGGGCATTTTCTAAACGGTTTAATTTATCACCGTCGTGGAAAAGATGAAAATCATCCCGCACCTGAAGTTGATAGCCGCCTTAATAACAATATTATGCTCAAAAAATTACGCGTGGCTTTTGAATTAAAAGATACAGATATGATTGAAATTTATCAGCTTGTTGACTTTCGCGTATCTAAGCCTGAACTTAACGCTGTATTTCGCAAACCAGGTCATAAAAACTACCGCGAATGTGGAGACCAATTACTGCGTTACTTCCTAAAAGGCCTGACAATTCGCCTACGTGGTGATAAGTAACCGTATCCTGCTCATTTTTTATTCGTTTATTTTACATCGCCCTGACATTTGTCTATAATGAAGATGACAAATGTCAGGAGGTTCAAATGAGAAACTATATCCCCACAACGCCACTTCAACCCGCAGTTTCTGCTTTTAAGCCACTATGGCGCCATGTCGGGTTACCCGCTGAAAGGGGTATTGAATTAACCCATTATTTACGTCAAGGCCTATCTGTCTCTGTCTTAGACAATATCCAAGAGTGGTCAGGGGTGAGCAAAGCAGAACTATTGCGGATATCTGGTATCAATGAACGCAATATCGCTCGTCGCAAAAATGCTGGCCAGCCCCTAAATGCTGATGAAAGTGAACGAATTGCACGTCTAGTAAGGGTATTTGATGCCGCAGTGCGTTTATTTAATGGTGATAAACACGCAGCAAGTGATTGGCTCAATCACCCAGTGAAAGGCTTGAGTCATTTACGCCCTATTGAGCTTATCGCAACAGAAAGCGGAGCCATTGAAGTGATTGATTTAATTGGCCGTATTGAACATGGTGTATTTTCATGATCCTATATCGGTTGGTTAAATCCAGTTTTGCTCACGATGCATGGTCGGGCCAAGGGGCTATGCTCTATGGTGGGCGTTGGAATCATAAAGGGACTCCCGCTGTTTATACATCGACGAGTATTTCATTAGCAACCCTTGAAATACTCGTACACATCAATCAAGACATACTATTAAACCAGTTCAGTTTACTATCCATAGATATCAATGATAAGTACGTAATGAAATTGTCGTTAGACCACCTTCCAACGGATTGGCAGCAAGACCCAGCGCCAACCTCTACAATGGATATTGGCACTACATGGCTTAATAACCAAGATAGCTTAGTATTGTTAATTCCCTCTTGTATTATTCCCTATGAATACAACGCAATAATCAACCCGTTGCATCCGCAATTTCAAAAAGCCATACGGACGGTTAAACCACTGGATTTTAGCGTTGATCCACGCTTAGCATAACTAAATATTTGCTAACAAATACTGTAAAAAAGCGTCTATCTTCGGCGATAATGCACTACGACTCGCATAAACTGCACGAAGTTCTATTGGCGCTGGCGATACTTCATCGAATTCTATGCGCACTAATTTCTTCTGTTTAATCTGCTCTGCGCATGCTTCTAATGCCAGAATGGCATAACCGATCCCATTCATTGCAGCAGCATAAGCCAGTGCGCCACTATTCACTCGGTAGTTACTGTTAATTATCACTTTTTTCTGCAAGCCAGATGAATCAATAAATATCCACGGTTGCCCCTGTAACGCACTCAAACTCGAAATGCACGGCATACTGGCTAAATCAGTATATGAACGTGGTTTTCCCACTTTTTCAATTAACTGAGGCGCTGCTACCACAACGCTTTGCCATGATTTAACCAGGCGTGAATGATAACTACTGTCTTCAAGATGACCACGATGAAAAGTGAGTAATAGATCTATATCATCACTAATGACATCTTGGGGGATTAATTGAGTATCACAATGAATATTCAATTGTGGGTGGGACAATGCAAATTTTGCTAATAAATCAGCTAACAATAAACTACCAGATTCACTCGGAATAGTTAGCCGTAACGTTCCCGTAATTTGCTGTGGATAACAAATTTGCACCACAACCTGTTCTAATTCACTGACTAGCTTTTGACTTTGCTCAAATAAAATGTTTCCCGTCTCGGTCAACCGCATTTGCCGGGTTGTGCGTTCAATTAATTGGCTATTAAGTTGTTGCTCCAGCTGTTTAATATAACGACTCACATTCGATGTCGGCATTGAAAGTAACTTTGCTGCATTGGCAAAACTCCCTTGTGTCGCAACAGCAATAAACACTTTCAATAAATTCAGGTCAACAGCCATATTTAACCCCTACAGTTTTCTATTAACCTGAACTAATAGCATTAGCAGTAACCAAAATCCATTATTTTTTGATACCGTTCCGCCAACAATACTTCCATATCTAATTGAGTTAGTTCATTTAAATCAGTCAGTAACTGTTGTTTTAATTGTTGTGCAGCTAATTGATAGTCGCGGTGTGCTCCCCCCAAGGGCTCAGAAATAATAGTATCGATAATACCAAGCTCTTTTAACCGTGGCGCGGTCATACCCATTGCTTCCGCTGCAATTTGTGCCTTTTGGGGATCTTTCCACAAAATAGAAGCGCAACCTTCCGGGGATATCGCTGCATACGTGCTGTATTCCAACATATTAATACGATCGCCAACACCAATTCCTAATGCACCGCCAGAACAACCTTCACCTGTAATAACACAAATAATGGGGGTTTTTAAATGTGACATTTCCATGATATTGCGTGCAATTGCTTCTGCTTGCCCTCGCTCCTCAGCGCCAACACCGGGGTAAGCCCCAGCAGAATCAATAAATACCAAAACAGGTAAATGGAAACGTTCTGCCATTTTCATTAAACGGAGTGCTTTACGGTAGCCTTCTGGCGACGGCATACCAAAATTACGCATAACTTTCTCTTTTGTTGTACGCCCTTTTTGTTGCCCCAGCACCATAACAGACCTACCATCCAAACGAGCAAGCCCTCCCACCAGCGCCTTATCATCAGCAAAAGCGCGGTCACCTGCTAGCTCTTGAAATTCAGTAAATATCAATGAAATATAATCAAGGGGATAAGGCCTTAGTGGATGTCTAGCTAACTGGACAATTTCCCATGCCCCAAGAGATGCAAATATCGTTTTCGTCAGCGAATGACTCTTTTTTTTCAAGAGCATGATCTCTTCTTCTAACTTTATTTCTGAAGGATGCCCTTTTTGTTTGAAAGCAATAAGCGCTTCAATTTTGTCATTGAGTTCAACGATGGGTTTCTCAAATGCAAGAAAATGGTTAGTCATAACTTTCCTAAAATGGTGACGGTAATCTTAGGAGTGTAATCAGAGAATAAATCCCATTCTATGCTTTAAAATAGGATTGATTATTATCAATGGTGGGATAATGTTTAACGCTGACTTTTCTTTAGTGAGTTTAATTTTAAGCTGTTTTCCATAATTTTTTGAAAATTAGGGCATAAAAAGTGATTTTCTTCAGGGCAGTTCGCAATATGCAAAATACCCTTTTTTAAGGCTAATAACCCCTGTATGGTTTGCTCAATTTCTTCAGCTTTTTCAAGTAAGCTCGCACGTTCAATATTAGGGCCATCCTTATGATTGAGCATGATAGCAATTTCGTCGAGTGTAAATTTAGCTTCTTGCCCTAATGCAATTAAAGATAAGCGGGTGATAACATCTTTCCCGTGATAAACCCGTTTTAACCCCTTGCGCCCAATCGGTTTAATCAACCCTTTTTCTTCATAATAACGTAAGGTTGATGCCGCTAGACCTGATAATTGGCTAACTTGAGAAATATCCAGTTCATCATGCATGAAATTATAACCCGCTCTAACATTCACAACTTAAGCTAATTGTTGCCGTAATAATACCGTGATTGCGCCATTCATAAAAATTTCACGGTCAACTACGTAACCCAACTTTTCAGCCACCCGTAAAGAGGCTAAGTTCCTCGGCTCAATAAAACAAATAGATTGCCGGAACTTATTTTCTTTTACTAGCCAAGACAATGCGGCCTGCATTGCTTCTGTTGCGTAACCTTTTCCTTGAAATTCAGGTGCAATGACCCAACCCGCTTCTGGAATACCTTTAACTTGGGGTTCAACCATGCGATGGAAATCAGCAAACCCTAAATCACCAATATACTGGCCACTTGCTTTTTCACGGACAGCCCAATAACCAAATCCTAATAACGGCCATAAACCACCATAAGCTAGCATGCGCATCCATGATTCGCGGTCGCTAGATGGCATACCACCAATGTAGCGAACCATCGACTCAGTTGCCCATAATTTCGCAAGTGCAGGAAAATCACTCACTTGGTGTTTATTTAATATCAGTCTTTCTGTTTCAAGCACAGGTATTACAGCCATTGATTGCATCTCCTTGCTATCTAAATGGGGGTTCATCAAATGTTCTCAATTTCCTTGAGTGTAATTTATCCCCTTCTTGCCTTAATAAATCAATAGCACGAATACCTATTTGCAAGTGTTCTGAGATTGCACCTTCATAAAAACTGTTGGCTTGACCGGGTAATTTAATCTCGCCATGCAATGGTTTATCAGAAACACATAACAGCGTGCCATAGGGAACCCTGAAACGATAACCCTGAGCTGCAATTGTGGCACTTTCCATATCCACTGCGACCGCGCGGCTTAAGTTAAAACGGCGAGCTGTTGCAAAAAAACGTAATTCCCAATTTCTGTCATCGGTTGTAACAACGGTTCCTGTTCTGAGACGTTGTTTTACCAATTCCCCAGGCATATTACTAACTTGTTTTGTTGCGTCATATAAGGCGCGCTGGACTTCCGCTATACTTGGAATAGGAATATCTGGCGGTAATACATCATCAAGAATATGGTCATCACGCAAATAAGCATGGGCCAAAACATAATCGCCAATTTTTTGGCTTTCTCTTAACCCGCCACAATGGCCAATCATCAACCAAGCATGTGGTCGTAAAACGGCTAAATGATCACAAATATTCTTTGCATTTGAAGGCCCAACACCAATATTCACTAAAGTAATTCCTGCACCATCTCTAGCGATTAGATGATATGCAGGCATTTGAAATTTTTTCCAGGTTAAATCAGAAGTGGCAATTTGTGGGTCTGCATTCTCAGCAGTTAAATAATTATGTCCTACACAAGATAATGCAATATAACGACTTTCAGGATCACGGACCTGCTCACATGCCCAATTCACAAATTCATCGACATAGCGATTATAATTGGTGAATAAAATGTACGGTTGGACATGTTCAGGAGGGGTTCCTGTATAGTGTTTCAAACGCGCTAATGAAAAATCCACACGCAATGCATCAAAATGAGACAGTGGCATTTCATCCGTAGCAGAGTACAAACCATCTGTAATATCATCGCTGATATGAGATAAATCGGTTATCGGAAAATGTGCAGCTAAATGACTGCTTATACTCCTATCCAACACTAAATCTGAACCATCAATGACAAAAGGATAAGGAATTTCAATTTTTGAAGGGCGAACAGCAAAAGTGACATCATAATCTTGCTGCAAAATAGACAGTTGCTCAGCTAAATAAGCACGAAATAGCTCTGGCTGAGTCACCGTAATGGTGTAATTACCGCGTTTAACAAAGCGTGCATAAGCACGTGTTTTTTCGCAGTGGTCGACTTTCCCTTCCCATGTAACACACAGCTCAGGGTAAGCAAATAACCCATTATCCCTTTCAGTAATATCTGGTATGCGGCCTTCTTCTACATAAATAGCGATAGCATCTCTTAATGAATCAATTGCATTGCTATATAACAACGAAAGTTTATCTAAAACATCGTCAATAGATAAGTTTTCATATTTCTGGCATTTTTCCAAAGACACACACAACTCCTCATCATCAGATAAAATCATCTCCGATAACATAGAGTATCAATGTGACAGTTGCAAAATATATTGCGATTAATGTACTTATATCTTCAGCAATGCATTTATTATCATGATCAATGCACTACAAAGGATAGAATAATTGGTAATGTGAACACCGCTGCCACGGTTTGTAATGTAATTATACCTGCCATTAGTTGGCTGTCCCCATTTAACTGACGCGTTAAAATATAGGCTGTTGGCGCCGTAGGGATAGCAAAAAATAGTACTAATAGGATGGTTTCAAGATTTGGCAACGAAAATAGCCCCGCCACTGTTACCGCTAAAATAGGCATAAGAAATAAACGTAGCAATGTCGATGCCATAATAGGTTTAAATTCATTTCTTAGCGTTGCTGTTTGTAATGCGGCCCCAATACATATTAACCCCAGTGGCAAGCTGGCGGCTGCAAGTAATTTTAAAAATTGGTCAGAGCCAAATGGCAATCCGATAGGTGATATATTTAATAACACACCAACGACACAGGAAATGATTAATGGATTTTTTATGATCGGTAATAAAATTTGCTTAACTGAAACCTTTTGTCCCGAAGATAACGAAAGTACCGCAATGACATTACAGCTTGGCACCAAAACAGCCATAATTACCGCAGCAATAGCGATCCCTTCTTTGCCAAATAAATCAGCAACAATAGCCAACCCTAAATAAGTATTAAACCGCGTAATTCCTTGGATATACGCACCAAACCTCGGGATAGGTATTTTGAATAAATATTTACAACCTAGAGTTAGCGCAGAGCTAATCGCTAGAACACAAAGGATAGCACTCGCTAGATAGGGTAATTTAGGATTATCCAAAGGCGCGGTGGCTAAACTGTTAATTAACAGTGCGGGAAACAAAATAAAGTAGTTTAATTTTTCCGCACTCGGCCAAAAATCAGTCGCGAATATTGTCGAACGTCGTAATACAAATCCCATTGCAATGAGAGCAAATAATGGCCACAAAACTAATAGAATCTTATCCATGAGAGCGTAATCTGTTTTTATTCGAGTATTGAGTAAGTTTGTTAATCAGTCTATCGTTAAATTTTTGTAACTGATAGGTAAAAAAAGCGCTATTCCTATATTTTACTTTTCTCAATTTATTTTCGATTTAATCAACTTTCACTTATTTATCTTTAAATGAATATTTTTCCACCCATAAAAAATTAAACCCTAAAATTATCTCACTTCGCTATATAAAAATCATTTGCCTGCAACGGAAATATTATGTATTTTTATTCACTATAAATGCATAATTAAAGAGGTTGGTATGTTTAAGAAATTAGTTTTTGCTGGCTGTATGTCATTAGCAGCCTTCGCCGGGAATGTTTACGCAAAAGAAAGCTATACCGTTGGTGCTGGTGGGACTTACCGTCCATTCGAATATGAAAATAGCCAGAAACAGCTTGAAGGCTTTGATATTGACATCATTAAAGCGGTTGCAGAAGCAGAAGGTTTTGACGTTAAGCTTGTCAATACACCTTGGGAAGGGATTTTTGCGACCTTGTCGTCTGGTGATCGAGACATCTTAATTTCAGGGATCACGATTACAGATAAACGCAAAAACATGGTTGATTTCTCTAACCCTTATTTCCCTGCTGAGCAAGCGATCGTCATCAGCGAAACCTCTGATGTAAAAGACTTAAATAGCTTAAAAGACCTGAATGTGGGCGTCGTGAACTCCAGCACTGGTGATATTGTTGTTTCTGATGTAATAGGTAAAAACAGCACAGCAATCAAACGTTTTGACAATACTCCGCTTTTATTACAAGAACTGTTCGAAGATGGCATTGACGCTGCGGTTGGTGATGTCGGTGTCATTAAATACTACATAAAAACCCACCCTGAGAAAAAATTTAAACTGATCTACGATAACCATTTCGAAAAACAATATTTTGGTATTGCTGTCGCTAAAGGAAATAGTGAATTACAGCAAAAGATAAATAACGGCTTAAATAAGATCATCGAAGACGGTACATACAATAAAATTTACCAAAAATGGTTTGATGAAAACGTTCCTCAATTACCAAAACAATAATTTAATCTAACTTAAGGCCATCCTTGGATGGCTTTTTCACGTTATAAATCAGGGTGAAAATTAAGATGTCTGCGTTTCGTTGGGAAATAATTGAAGAATACGCTCCATTATTTGCTGAAGGCGCAATGATGACGATAAAAGCGACCATCATCTGCGTTATTTTAGGCTCACTATGGGGGTTAACCCTCGGCTTAGGAAGAACGGCCAAAGCTGAACAAGGAATTTGGAAACCTATTTTACATTATTTTGTACAGTGGCCGGTTCGCTTCTATGTCAGTGCCTTCCGTGGTACTCCATTATTCGTCCAAATAATGGTTGTTCACTTTGCCTTAGTGCCACTGTTTATTAACCCTCGTGATGGGTTATTTGTTACATCTGGGATAATGTCCGTTGACACCGCTAAAATGCTCCGCTCAGATTACGGTGCATTTCTATCTTGTGTCATTGCAATTACTTTAAACTCAGGAGCTTATGTCTCTGAAATTTTCCGTGCGGGTATTCAGTCCATTGATAAAGGACAAATGGAGGCTTCTCGTGCTCTTGGCATGAGTTGGGCAAAAACAATGCGTAAGGTTATTCTTCCGCAAGCTTTCCGGCGCATTCTTCCCCCACTGGGAAATAATGCCATCGCGATTGTTAAAGATTCCTCCCTCGCTTCCGCTATCGGCTTGGCAGATCTCGCCTATGCAGCGAGAACTGTATCCGGTGCTTATGCAACTTACTGGGAACCCTACTTAACGATATCTGTGATTTATTGGATGCTGACATTTATACTTGCTCAGTTGGTGCAATATATGGAAAGAAGGTTGGGCAGAAGTGATTTACGTTAATAATTTACAAAAGAAATTTGGTGATGCCCATGTACTCAGAGGCATTTCTTGCGAAGTTAAACCTCAAGAAGTGATTTGTGTCATTGGCCCTTCCGGTTCAGGAAAAAGCACCTTTCTACGCTGTTTAAATGCACTAGAACGTCCAGATGGCGGTGAGATTAAAGTCAATGGCTTTGACGTTCATGATCCTAAAACTGATTTAAATAAGATGAGGGAAAATGTGGGGATGGTATTTCAGCGTTTTAACCTATTCCCTCATATGACTGTGTTAGAAAACTTGATGATGGCCCCTACCTTAGTGAAAGGTATAAAAAAGGAAGTGGCGCTTAAGCAAGCTGAGCAACTCCTGATCAAAGTAGGACTGTTAGATAAAATTGATGCATGGCCAGCCAGTTTATCTGGAGGGCAGCAGCAACGAGTTGCGATTGCCCGAGCGTTAGCCATGCAGCCATCTATTCTGTTATTTGATGAGCCGACATCTGCACTTGACCCCGAATTAGTTGGTGAAGTACTTTCCGTGATGAAAACTCTTGCAAATGAAGGTATGACGATGGTCATCGTCACCCATGAAATGGGATTTGCGCGTGAAGTTGCTGACCGAGTCATGTTCATTGACCAAGGTATTATTCAAGAAGAAGGCACACCAGAACAACTCTTTACTGCACCTAAAAACCCACGAACTGCGGAATTTTTAAGTAAAGTACTTTAGTTTTATTACCTGCTTAGCATGCTAAGCAGGTTTTTCTGATATCCAAATCTTTTTATTATCGATAAGCTAAGAATATTATTACTTAATAAAGTTTAATTTATGGATATCACAAGCCTCTGCAAACAATATCGCTCAGGGAAAAAATTTAAATATGTTTTCTTCTGGGGCCACCAAGCCAAACAAAATCAAATAACAAAAAGCTGTTTCAGCCAATGGTACCCTTCCCCATTTATTGTCAATAACCACCGCTTTGCCAGTGCAGAACATTTTATGATGGCCGAGAAAGCACGCTTATTTGGCGATTTAGAAACGCTGGATAAAATTATTTATGCACCAAATCCTGGAGCGGCTAAAGCATTTGGCCGTGAAGTTCGTGGGTTTAAGCAAGATGTTTGGGATGAAAATCGTTTTGCTATTGTCGTTGCGGCTAATATGGCAAAATTTTCTCAGAATAAAGAATTGGGACAATTTTTACTCTCCACAAATGAGCGCGTGCTCGTTGAAGCTAGCCCTGTCGATAAAATATGGGGAATAGGCCTTGCTGAGGATGCTGAAAATATTGAAAACCCATTAACATGGAAAGGGTTAAATCTGCTCGGTTTCGCATTAATGGACGTTAGAAGCCAACTAGCCAATTTAACACTCTAATTTTTGCTTATTTTCTGATAAAACAGAAAAGCCCGTTGTTGTTAAACCGCGGGCCTGCCAATATTTTATCAAAATATAGAATATACTACTGAGCTCTATTACAAAGGCATCCTATATTCAATCACACCAGGTTTTTCTGCCACCCAGTTATACAGTTTTTGCCCACGTAGATTGGTTTCTTGTGTATGCCAATATAAGCGGCCACATTGTTTTTCTTGTGCTTGTGCATGCACAAATTCAATTAATTGCTTCCCGACATGCCGCCCTCTCATTTCTGGCGTCACATATAAATCTTCAAGGTAGCAAAAATCATTTTCAGCCCATGTTGACCGGTGAAATAAATAATTCACAAAGCCAACAACTTTGCCATTTTCAAGTGCAACAGCACAATACATCGGTTCATTCTCATCAAAAAAACGCGCCCATGCTTTTAAGGTAATTTCTTCACTTAAATCGACTTTATAAAATTTTTGGTATTCCAACCAATATACTAACCATGCTGAGTAATGATCAGGAGTAACAAATTCGACTGTCACTGGTAATGCCATTTTATTCATAATAACCCTTCCATTTATAGACATATTACATAATGGCGCTATAGTACATAGCAATCTGGCTCTGTATAAGAGACACTTTTGTTATTTATTTAGGATCCACTTTATGCGACGCCAACAGCATGCACAGTTTCCATTACTTTTACTTGAAGAAGGCTATATTAAGGAAAATGTTTATCACACAATACGTAACGCTATTTTAGATGGTCGTATTGCTGTCGGCATTAAACTCCCCTCCTCTAGAGCATTAGCCGAAATGATGTCGATCTCACGAAACTCGGTCATTGCTGGGTTTGAACGATTAATTGATGAAGGATATATTTATTCAAAAAAAGGCTCGGGAACTTATGTTTCTCCCCACATTCCTGATGAATTAGTTGGTACCATAGATAGTACTAAGCAGAATGACCAATCTAGATATCCTGCATTAAATCTGAATCCTAAAGTTTCTACTTTAACGAACTTATGGGAAAAATCGCGCCCGGACACCAACAAGTACCAAATGTTTAATATTGGTATTGGCTGTGTTGACCAATTTCCACATGAATTATGGGGAAGACTACTAGGCCGTGTTTGGCGTAAATCCAAACAGACTATTGCACATTTTAATCATCCTGATGGATATACACCGCTAAAAAACTTATTGGTAGATTACGTCCGTTCGACTCGCGGGGTTCACTGCAAACCACAACAAATTATTATTGTTAATGGGACGCAACAAGCCATTAATTTAGTAGCAAAAATCTTATTACAGCAAGGGGACAAAGTATGGTTAGATGACCCTGGTTATGATAGCGCCAGAGCTATTTTCACCGCTGCAGGTGCTGATATTGCTGCTATTTCATCTGACAGAGAAGGAATGGATATTGCCTACGGTGCAAAACACCATGAAACAGCAAAATTAATTTATACCACGCCTTCTCACCAGTTTCCGCTAGGCACAACCCTCAGCTTACCGCGGCGTTTAGCATTATTGGATTGGGCACAACAAAACAACGCATGGATTTTTGAAGATGACTACAACAGTGAATTTCGCTTTTTATCAAAGCCAATTCAAGCGCTACAAGGCTTAGATAATCATCAACGTGTTATTTATGCAGGGACGTTTTCTAAAATGATGTATCCTGGCTTTCGTTTAGGTTTCTTAATTGTGCCAGAAATTCTGAGTGAAGCATTCACCATGATGAAATATTATAGCGATAGCCATTGTGGTTATTTAGAACAGGCCGCTTTAGCCCAGTTTATCCAAGAAGGCCACTATGCACGCCATGTCAGAAAAATACGGAAGATATGCTACGATAGGCAAAATACGTTTATCAATGCCATTAATCACTATCTCCCTCACCTATTTAATGTACAAATGACGGATTCAGGCATTCATACTGTCTGTTGGGTTAAAGACGGTTATGATACTAACGTGATCCTTAACCAATGCCGTCTGTTAGGCTTTGGAGCACAACCGTTATCGCGCTACTGTATTCAAAGTTCTCACCAAAATGCAATTCTATTTGGCTATGCTGCTCATTGCGAAGACGAGATAATTAGCAATATAAAATTACTTAGTGAACAATTGACTAATATATACCCTAGTTAAACAAGAATGATTTTCAGCGTTTATCCGATAGCGAGAATTCTTCTAGTCTTTATAACTGTACCTTAATAGCATTGTTTATATTGAGGTACTTTTATGACAAAAATAAATTATCCCCATGAGTACGAAGTTGGCGATGTTGTCTTTACCAGTATTGGAACCGAGCTGTTTAGGCAAATAGCCTCGGCTTCTTTATGTTGGAGTAACCATGTTGGTATGATTGTCGGCCATAATGGCGAAGACTACTTGATTGCAGAAAGTCGCGTTCCGCTTTCAACAACCACGACCTTATCTCGCTTTATTGCCCGTTCATCTGATAAACGTTACAGCGTACATCGATTTACACATACATTAACCAATGAACAAAAATCTGCATTAGTTTCCGAAGTTCCTGCTCGTTTAAATAAGTTTTATCACACTGGCTTTAATTATGAGTCTTCTAGGCAGTTTTGTTCAAAGTTTGTTTTCGATATTTATCAATCTGCGTTATCAGTTCAAATAGGGGAATTAGAAACCTTCAAAGAATTATTAACTAAAAACCCGAATGCAAAATTAAATTTTTGGAAATTATGGTTTATTGGACAAATTCCGTGGGAACGTAAAACAGTGACTCCTGCAAGTCTATGGCATCACCCTGAATTATCGCTCATATACCGCAGTCATGAGGATATACATTAACAACAATACGGATTTAAACTCGCACAAGAAAGCACTCAATAGAGTGCTTTCTGATATAATCGACTGAATTTACAATGAGACTTATTTTTTCTTATTTAACATCGATTTCAAGTCAGCAAACGGGTTATAAGTTGCTGCCTCAACGTCATTTTGCGCATCTTCCCCTGCCACGACATTCGTGCCATACATTTCAGCTTCGGTGTACTTAGAATGTTCATGATCATGACAAAATAGACATAACAGCTCCCAATTGCTGCCATCTTCTGGGTTATTGGTATGATCATGGTCGATATGATGCACGGTTAATTCACGCAAATTTGAATACACAAACTCGCGGGTACAGCGTCCACAAACCCATGGGTAAATTTTAAGTGCTTTTTCACGATAGCCACTTTCTAATCGCGCATAGTTTTTAGGGATCAAAGCCATTGCCGATATTCCTGTTGAAAATAGTAATTTTGAGATAATACGCCTAATATACCTCAGTTTAGAGCAAAAAAAGAAACTCAAAACAACAAAAAAACCCAGATACCATGAAGTCCCAACTTTATAGGGCACTCCATCAACTCTGGGTCCTTGTATTCGTTAATTTATACTTAAATTACTTATTCAACAATTCTCTGCGGATAATCTCAGCACCGGCACTTAATGCATTAAGCTTACCAGTTGCAACACGACGAGATAACGGTGCCATACCACAGTTAGTGGATGGATAAAGATTGTCGGCGTCGACAAATTGGAGCGCTTTACGTAATGTATTAGCGACTTCCTCTGGTGTTTCGATGATATTGCTCGCTACGTCAATCGCCCCCACCATCACTTTTTTACCACGAATAAGTTCAATTAAGTCCATAGGAACATGAGAGTTATGACATTCTAAAGAGATAATATCAATATTTGAGGTTTGTAGTTTTGGGAAAGCCTCTTCATATTGCCGCCACTCAGAACCCAGTGTCTTCTTCCAATCAGTATTGGCTTTGATGCCGTATCCATAACAAATATGAACTGCGGTTTCACATTTTAGCCCTTCAATGGCTCTTTCTAATGCAGCTACACCCCAATCATTCACTTCATCAAAAAACACATTAAAAGCAGGCTCGTCAAATTGAATGATATCAACCCCCGCTGCTTCAAGCTCTTTTGCCTCTTGGTTCAAAATCTTAGCAAATTCCCATGCCAGTTTTTCACGACTTTTGTAATGGTTATCATACAGTGTATCAATCATTGTCATCGGGCCAGGAAGCGCCCATTTTATCGGCTGGTTCGTTAACTTACGTAAAAATTTAGCATCTTCCACAAAAACAGGTTTTTGACGTTCAACCGCTCCAACCACTGTCGGCACGCTCGCATCATAGCGATCGCGAATTTTAACCACTTCTCGCTTTTCAAAATCAACGCCACTGAGATGCTCAATAAATGTCGTCACAAAGTGCTGACGCGTTTGTTCGCCATCACTAACAATATCAATTCCTGCGCGCAGTTGATCTTCTAAGGATAAACGCAGTGCGTCTTGTTTTCCCTCTACAAGTTCTTCGTTTTCCAACTTCCAAGGAGACCAAAGCGTCTCAGGCTGAGCAAGCCAAGAAGGTTTGGGTAAGCTGCCAGCGGTAGATGTTGGTAATAATGTTTTCATAATAATTGACCTTAAATTTTTATAATTAATCAAAGCGCGTAGTTAGCAGACCATTGCTCTAGAATATGCTTATAGGGTTCAATAAAGTGTTCTTCTGTATATTTCCCCTGCTCAATAGCCAATCGGCTACGTTCTTCGCGGTCATAAACAATTTTTGTTAATGAATAGTCTTGGTTCGTCAAACTCGGTTGGTAACATGGCCCCGCCACAGAGTTCGCATTATAAATCTCTGGCCGATAAATCTTCTGGAATGTTTCCATCGTGCTGATTGTGCTAATCAATTCAATATTGCTGTAATCGCTCAGCAAGTCTCCCGTAAAATAAAATGCCAACGGTGCAACACTATTTTTAGGCATGAAATAACGAACCTGTAACCCCATTTTTTTAAAATATTGATCCGTTAATGAAGCTCCATTTTGCTGATATTCAATACCCAATATAGGATGGGTATTTCCAGTTTGGTGGTAAATATCTTTATTTGATACACTTAAACATATCACTGGCGCCTTACTAAAATGCGCTTTGTATTCGTCCGAATTCACAAAATATTTAAAGATATTCCCATGCAAGTCACCAAAGTTTTCTGGGATACTAAAGTTGGCTTGGTCTTTATTGTGATCTAGTAATAAAACACTGAAATCATAATCACGCACATAAGACGAAAAATTATTTCCAACAATGCCCTCAGTTCGCTCGCCCGATTTATGATCAACAATATTGGTTTTTAATATTTCAATCACGGGGAAAGTATGACCATTCCCTTCAACACTCATCTCGACAGAAATAATTTCCAACTCGACTGAATAACGGTCACTTTTAGGGTTATCCCAATAGGCCAATGTATTGAAACGGTTGTTCATCATGACAAGCGTATTACGCAAATTTTCTTGGCGATTTTTCCCTCTGGCTAAATTAGCAAAGTTAGTTGTTATACGTGTATTTTCAGAAGGATTATAATTTTCATCAAAAAGACTACTTTTAATCGTAAATGTGAAATTTTTGTTCATCGTCTCGCCACACCCTAAATTCTAAGATAGAAACTAAATTTACTTCTTGATTTTCTAGAAGTTTTCGTTTTTCATTCATCAATATTTATGTTGTAAATACGTTAACTTGCTCGCGTTATCTAATTTATGCCAGAGCTGTTGACTGAGTGAAAGCGACTTAATTTCATTTCAAACGTGAATGATTTTCATGATCATAAATTTGACTTATTTTAATTATGTGACAGAAAACAAATAAATATTATTTTTTGTGAAAAATCATGATATTAGGGTATTTACGTACCCACATTATGAGCGGAGTGAATCATCGTTGCGCAGGTTTGAACATTGGTTAATGAAATGAATTTAATTGATACATAAAGAAAACACTTGGGTTATACAGTAAGAATCATTCGCTACAATAATAAAAGGTGGCGTATCATTTGAGTACCACCTTCAAAAAGTTTATGACATTTCACTTTGGTTTAGTGTTGATTGGATTAAATCTTCAAATTCTAGTTGCTGTCCAGCAGGTAAAACATGGTACAAAGTTTCTTTGCGCTTCTGTTTGCCAAATAGAGACTCTATCAGCCAGCCAACAAGATATACAGAAGACAAACAACCTCCCGCGGTTGCAATTTTTCCATGGCACACTAGCGGTTGATCTATAGGTGTTATTTTTCGAGATATAAGGCCTTCACGCGCATCTTGATGTGTCGTTGCTTTGCGTTCTGGTAATAGCCCCAACTCATCTAAAATAAATGCGCCTGCGCAAATAGAACCAATATATTGATGCTTTGGGTCCAAATGTAATTCAGGTAAAAAATTAGGATTAGTTAAAATATTTGGGACTCCTATCTTGCCACTACTAAATAAAACTGCATCAGCCGTATTAGCATCTTTCACTGCACCATTGACCGTAATTGTTAATCCATGCGTCGAACGAATTGTTGGTGTCACACCTAAAATACGCACACGCCAATCCTGTTGATTACGCCCCAAAATATCCCACATCAAAAATAAATCGATATCTGTAAAATCATCGAAAGCAATAATAGCTATTTCTTTCATATTAATTCCCTTACACTCTTATTAAGACAAGTTAGAGCTGAACAGTAACAATAATGTTTTCACCATACACAGTCTGTATTGAACAATGAAAAAATTAACTAGAGAATGTTGGGTCAACGCGGGATTTAAAATATTAGACACTGAAGGACATACTCGTTTTTCCAGTGAAAATATTGCTAGGCTATTAAATGTAACTCGAGGGTCTTTTTACCATCATTTTAAGAATCGCGAAGACTTTGTACGCACACTGCTTTATCGTTGGGAGCTAGAATATACAGAGCTGATGTTAGTACAAGCTAACATGGGGCATACTCTTGATGATATTTTAAAAAGATACCTTAATGTTGCCTCTCAAAAACACCCACTAAGAGAGATAGCTATCCGTGCTTGGGCACTTAACGACTCTTTAGTCGCAGAGTACCAACACCGTGTTGATGAAAAACGTTTGTCCTTCGTTATTAATAAACTAAATCAGCTTTCTATTCCCCGTGAATATGCCGAAAAAATCGGGAAATTGGTTCACTTATGTTTAATTGGCGGCCAAATGTCAGGCGATAGACACAACGCTCAAGAATTTAACCAACTTATTCTTAATACACTTAGTTTAAAAAAACTTTTATTTCGCTTTTAAACCTGCTTATTTTTAGTCATAACCCATAGTTATATAAAAAAGGCACTCACCCCGAGTGCTTCTTGACTACAACACACTGAATATAAAGTAAATTATACCTATTCAGCGGTTCTGGTACTTGTATGGATCAGGTAGTCAAATGCGCTAAGTGCGGCGTTCTGAAAGTGATTTAACCAATTGATTTAAATGAATTTAGTCAATAGTCAATGTCCACATATTGACCACACTTATAAAGCCTCTTTTGATAAGAGGCTTTGTTTTTGCTTATTTTTCAATGGGTGGGAGTGATTATTTAATCAAGGTTACGATAACAGAGAAAAATATATCTTGCTCAAAGAAGATTGATCATTTCATCAATAGATTGTTTCAATTCCGACTCAGTATACCTATTGGCTTGCATCGTAACATTTTCAGGGTGGTGAATATGATTCCGAATAAATGACTGTAATGTTGAGGGTTGTGGTGATTGTGGGTTCCCATTTCTTTCCTTCGTCCATAGCTTACTAAATGCAATATGATTAGTATTTAGCCACTGTTCAACTTCAGAAATACTTTTTAATGTATTTTTTTCTTGTAAATATCCATATAGTTCATTATGCAAATCAACAGTAGGCAAGTCATACGCTCTATAACTAATTTCACCCCAAGATGGACTCCATGGAAACATTGGTGATGTTGTAGCAGGAGTGATTGTATTCTTATTATCTGTTTTCTTGAAAATAAAAAGACCCGCATTCCTTAAATACGGGGAAGAAAGCATAAAAGGAGAGTGAGTAGAAATAAATATTTGTTTCGTTTTTGAAATGGTCATCAACGCATCCAATAATTTTTTTTGTCCTGTTGGATGTAAACATATCTCAGGTTCATCAATGAACAAATAAAAGGGTTTATACACTGGGGCATTTGCCACGTTAGAGGTTAGATCAGCATAAACTTGTAATAAAGATAGAGCCACAGCTCTTTGCATTCCATGACCTTTCTCACTCATAGGAACAGAAACGCCATCATCAATAATGATACTTGCAGTTTTAAAAAAACTCTCTATTTGTAATTCTTCGAATGAAAATGAAATATTTGCCGCACCAAATTGAGATGAAAAAACATCCTGAATTTTAGTTTCTATCTGAGATATTTTATTTCTCAAGTTAGATGTTGGATTATTAAAAAGATTTTGGTAACTAGCTTGAAATCTCTGATATTCTGGTGTATTGACATGCCCAAGAGCTATTTCTTTTAAGAGAGAACCACAGATTGTCGATGCACCAAACTTAGATTCATCACTAGGATTTGTGTCTGCCCATATAAAATTATTGTCATAAAACTTTTTGAATGGCGCATCTATTCCTGCAGGGTTAGAGTAGATTTGTTCTACTTCACCCCAAAAATTTATTTTCTTTATGTCATCAGGAGAATTTTTATCCCAAGACCTTTTAACTTTGAAATATTCCCGTCCATTATTATCTCTATATATCGCATTCATAAATGAAGTTATTTTATTTTGTTGTACGTGTGCATTAATGCTAGCTGAAATATTACCCGTGAATGTAACTTCGACAGAAAAATCATCAAAAATCACTGCAGGATCTGATTTGTTAATTAGTAAGGAGGGATCTTTTTTAGTACTTTCTTTTACCAGATCAAGTATTTCAAAAATAGTCGACTTACCTGAGTTATTTTCGCCAACAAAAATATTAAGCCCACTACCTTCCACTCCATTGGGAGTATTAAATTCAATATCATGAGTTCCATGATAGCCTTTGAAATTTTTAATCGTCACTGAATCTATAAACATGCTTAATCCTTATTTAAGGTACCTGATTGATCCATAAATATAACTCTAAGGTTTTTTTTATCAATTTAATTTCATTAATTTTTACCTTTATTTTTATATTTATTAACTCAGTTCACATTTTAATTTTTTTCGAATATATTCTTAATATCTAAAACAAAAAAGTTAACCATTATAAATTAAACCATATCGTTATAATAACAAACATTTACTATTAGTGGTTATTCAACTTTAAACATGGAATCAACAATATTAATGAAATTTATTCCCTGTTAAACTATAGAATCCATATACTTTAATTAAGATAGAAAAAATGATAAAAAATATTTCCGAGCTGTTACAAGCTTTCAAAAATGAAGAAAAAGCCAAATTAGATGCGTATGAATTAAGTCATGGGCCAACGATTGGTGATATGTATGAAGGATTATCAAAAGACATATTGAGTCGAGCAATCCCACAGCAACTTCAGCTACAAATCGTAGAAGGATTTATAACTGATGGTGAGGAATTACTATCTGGGCAAATAGATTGTATGCTAGTTCGTGGTGAAGGTGAAAAAATCCCATATACTAGCTCTTACAAATGGCATGTGAAAAATGTGCTCGTTGTGTTTGAAGTAAAGAAAAATTTATATTCAAAAGATCTCATTAACTCATTTTATAAATTAAAACAAATTTCGGACAGTTACTTTAAATATCTTTTTGAAGGAACTGAGGATAAAAGCAGGAAAGTAGACTTATCCCCGTCATATAAAACTTTTTCTCAGATAACGGGAATCACAGCACCGCCTTATCATTGTAGAGAAACTCTTACTCCAGAGAATGAGATGATCTATACCTCTATTTTTATGGAGCAATTAATGCCTGTTAAAATTGTTCTTGGGTATGATGGTTTTTCTTCAGAGTTTTCTTTACGAGAAGGACTTGTAAATTTTATATCAGAAAAAGAACAATGCGAAGGATATGGTGTTCCATCTTTCCCACAGCTAATTATCTGTGGGGAATACTCCTTAGTTAAAAATAATGGTAGACCATACTCATCTCCTATGCGTGATGGGTACTGGGATTTCATGACATCAAGCAAGGCAAATCCTGTATTACTTATGCTTGAATTTATTTGGACAAAATTATCACTAGAGTTTGATATAGGTATGCCTTGGGGGGATGACTTGAATGTAGAAAATTTAAATGAGTTTTTGGGCGCGAAGCCAATAATAAAAGAAGGTAAAGGTGGCTGGATATTTAATTATTCTACACTCTCAAAAGATACTCTGGAATCAAGACTAGTATCAAAAAAATGGGAACCAGTTGAAGTGACATCCTCAGTATATTCCATATTTCAACATCTAATTAAAAGCGATATATCTGTCACTGAACCTAACTTTATAACATTCGTCAAACAAGACTTTGGAGATATGGATAAGTGTATCGATGAAATTATTTCAACTACTTTCGTTTCATTTGATGGTCATGTTTTGTCGTTGCATTCCGATAAATTAATTACTGCGATATTACCTAATGGTAAATATGTTATAGCAGAGAATAGTTTAGGGCTCTTCGACCTTTGGCTCGAAAGAAATTTTAATCATTCAATATAATATATCAAAACATCTCCACCTGTTTCTCTCCCCTATGTGATCTCGGTAGCTCATCCATCGGGATTTCAAAGCATTCTGGCAACTCTTGTGGGATTGTCTTTGTTAGATAAATTTCCACTGAGGTTATTGTCGTAAAAGAGCAACCACACAAAATATTTTGACATTGGTGGTAACTTCTACGGGTTTCACTACTCATGGATTTACTGGTTTTGGTATAAGTCACAGCGCCACACTTTGGACAATTGAACGCCATTTTATAACCTTGGGTTATGGGTATGCCTGACGTTATTATAATCAATTATGTTTCGTTTTGCTCGTCATCCGTCATATCAATATCTTTGATTTTTATTTCCAGTTCCAAATGGGTGATAAACCCGTTCCCATCAATGGTGTGTGACACTCGGCTAATCACCCACTGGTGACTATCAATAGTCGGTTTAAAGCCTGTTACCGTGACGGGCATTTCAGGGTAAAGGTCTGCGCGCCCCTCGGCCAACGTAATATTAAATTCTGCTACGCCCCTTTGTAATTTTGACCACTTGGCCGCGGCGGCACGTTTAGCGGATTGCTCGTTTTTAAAGAGTTTGTCGCATCACAAAAACGTTACCCTCGGCACCCTCGATATAATCGCCCTCTTTTTTGCTCGACTTCTCTTTTTTGGGCTTTTGCTTGCGTTTTAGACTGGTTTTCTTTTGTTTGCCGTAGTTCAAATCTAACCAATAAGCTTGTACGCCGGTGTACGCTTGACGGTCTGCTAACCTGAAATAATGCCTATCCCCACTTTCCCGCATAATGGTTATCACCGGCAATGGCTTGCCGCTTTGCGTGACTCCCTGATTAGGCACGATAAATAACAGACTGCCATTTTTAATGGTGGCTATCGCGCCGAGCATTTCAGCCATGCGCGTTAAAAAGCTAATATCGCTTTCGTTGGTCTGGTCAGCGTGGTCAATTTCAATGTGCATCAATTGTTTGCTCACTGCGGGTTTTAGGTTATAACGCCCCGCTATTGCACTCACCACATCAGGGACTTTGATATCGTGCCAGCTGTATTCCCGTTTGACGTTAAAGTCTTGCCGAAAGTCCGCGCTACGGGCAGTTACCGTGATTTGGTCGGGTGGGCCTGAATGGCTAATTTCATCAACGGTATACACCCCTTTATGTATTAAGGCTTCCCCCTGCCAGCCAAGGGAGACGGAAATCTCAGCCCCACGCGCCGGTAACGCAATTTTGCCGTCGGTATCATCGATAGTAAGTTCGAGTGTGTCAGCCTCAACCCCCCGATTATCCGTTAATGTTAATGACATAAGCCGGTCATTGACGCTCAAGAGCTGCACGCCACCGACCGTTAAATCAAAGGCAGGAACTTTGACTAAATTCCCCTCTGTCCAATCCGTAAAATTGTCTCTGGCATCGGTGATTTGCTGGACTGCATGGAGTGCAACCACAATGGCCGCTGGTATGAAACCCCGATTGATTTTACTGGTATTGCGCGTTCGTTTACCTCGTCAGCTGCCTACCATCAATCACCGTTAGTGTTTAAACGTAATGTGATCACCAGTTGTTTTGAACCAACGCCGTATTTATCACGCCCTGATTTCACCACTTTAGCGCAGGATTTTGTGGTTTTTGGTAATGGTTACCTTGAAAAACGCATTAACCGGCTCGGCGATATGCTGACATTAAAACCCTCATTGGCTAAGTACACCCGCGCCGGTGTGAATGAGGGGCAATACTGGCAAGTGAAGAATTACCAAGATGCCTACGAGTTCCGCAAAAATAGCGTGATTCATTTGAAAAATCCGTGTATTCACCAAGAGATATACGGCGTTCCTGATTATTTGGCGGGGCTTATTTCCGCTAACTTGAATCATTCCGCTACCCTATTTCGGACAAACTATTATGAGAATGGCAGTCACGCCGGTGTGATGGTGTATCTTTCCGCGGCTTTGGCTGACGACAAGGCTGTTGAGTCATTAAAGAAATCACTCACAGAAGCCCGTAAAGGTAAGGCGTTTAAGAATATCTTTGTGTATGCCGCCAATGGTGGCAAGGATGGAATTCAAATACTGCCATTCTCACAAATCAGTGCGAAAGACGAGTTTGTCGGTATCAAGGACACCACCCGCGATGATTTGTTGGCTATGCACCGGATACCACCACAACTGATGGGGATCATCCCGCAAGGCTCCGGTAGCCTTGGCGATATCGAAAAAGCCGCAATGGTTTTTTGGTTCAATGAATTACTACCGCTGATGGAAAGCATGAAATCAATTAACGACATGCTAGGTGTTGAAGTGATCCGCTTTAAACAATATGCATTGCTGGATTTTTTGACGCAGGCGAAGAACAAAGAACCGAATTATAAATAAACCATTCAATTCACATTAACCGATATTCCCCCTTTCAAACGTAATAGAACGGCCTTAGCGCCGTTCTACCTATTTCACATACCCGAAACTATTTTATATCTCATCTAGGCTGTACAGCCTGAATAATTGCAAATAACACCATTAACGAGCTAATCACACCATAGCCAGCGCGGCCCATCTTTACCCCTTTGCGCGCGCTTGCTTCCCCGCCTCGCCCGCACACAAAAGGGGGGCGTTTTTGTGCTATTGTGCGAGGGTTGAAAACAAGATAGGTGTTGGATTGTGTGAAAAATAAAAGTGATTGTAAATTGTGCGAATTTATTCAAATTATAAAACCCTTAGTTTGTATGTAATTCAAACACGCCCCAACTTCACACAATCGAATATAAATAAGCTAAAGAATAGTCATGAATTACTCTATAGAGTAAGTTGCCTTCAAATCTTAAAGCTAATTCAATAATATTCATTTTTGAGAGGACGCAAACATTTCTGCCTATAGCTGTTCCTTCATAAATTAGTTATATTAATGTATTAATATAACTAATTTAATAGTAGAGGGAAATAATGGGTGGTGAAACTTCAGCAATTCAAAGGGTAGCTAATAAAGTTTCTGATGAAATTTTTGATGTATTTAAATGGAAACGTTCTCTTAGAGAGGATATGAATTGGACTTGTTGTTTAGATGCTCATGCAAAAAAAACACATCCAAGTGATGTTGTCTTTCATTATATTGACCCATATGAAGAAGAAGCTGTTTATTTAAATACTGATTTAAAAAGCTATGCTAAAGGTACTATTGATAAAGCCACTGTTGAAGTAGCACTAACGTCACTAGCTCTGGCAGTCGAATGTGCTAACTCAAGTGATGAATGGCGAACTAAATATGTTGTTGATGAATCATACGGTTATAATGTAAGAGGCCTTTTATTTTTATATAACCACGACAATCTTTATGATAAAGACTTTTATTCTGCCGTAACAAGCAAATTAGATTTAAATAAAATAAAAAGTTCTAAAAATACTAAAATCCATTTTTTAGATCCGTATAAAATATCTGACATCATTAATATTTCTAGTGATTTGAAAACACTAATAGGCTCAGGGCAACTCCCTCCACCTGATTTATTTTCCTTCTATTATCCAGATATGGACTTAACTAGGATAAAACACCCTATTAATAAAAATACAGTAGCAACAATAGAGCTATTAACATCGCCTTATATAATAATAAAACATGAAAGTTTCACATGGATAAATACTAGAAAGGAATCTGGATATACCATTTACTATAATCAGCCTGGTGATAGTCAAGACGAATTCGTTTATTTCTTTGATATGCTATCAAAGTATCAAATACTAACTGAGAACAAATTAATAAACATTAGAATAGCTCATATGAATGCTTGCGAAAATGCTCTACACCACTTTGAAAAAGCTAAAAAGAAATATAGTTATAACTGGCTGTCTGGTGAAGAGGAAAGGATTTTTTCTAATGTTAAGATCGAGTTTATTAACAAAACAATTATGAATTTCAATTTAGAATCTATTGGAATGGAACAACGATAATGAGAAACAACAGCTTATTTTTTGCAACAGATAAAAATATATATGATGCACTACATCATAAAAGAATAACGACTGCTATGCTAAATGAAATTTTATTAAGAAAAGGGATTATCGTATCTTCGGAACTAACTAAAGAGGAAATGATAAGTGAGGTATGTCGTTTGCCTCATTGTTATCTTGATCTTCAAGAAATAAAAGAAAAAGTACAATCTTACGATAGTAATAGAGAAAGTACTACAAAAGTAACATTAAAAACAGAAACAGACCAAACTGAGTTAAAAAAGGTTATAGATGATGTCAAGAAAATTTACTCAAAAGAAAAAAATGGTACAATAAATATAAAAACAAACAAAGATGGCAAATTATCATTAGAATTAAACTATCAAGACATAGATCTATCCAAAACAGAATTAAGACAGATTGAGAACAAAAGTATCGATATTGATTTTGAAATCAAATCTGATGCTATTGATGTAAGAATGCCTCAGAATGCAAAAGCAAAAGCCGCAATTGATCTAATCCAACAAAGACTGTCAAAACAACAAGATAAAGATGTGTCTAGATTTGAAATTTCTTTAGAAGCTATTCCAGAACCTAAATATAGAAGTAAGTTTTTTCAAGATTTAATGCATGGACTTAAAGGCTATGAAATAGATGATGTCACTAATATAGTTTTAAACCGTGAAAATTTAAAATCAGAAGAAGATGAAGAAGAAAAGATAGAAACGGGGTTTGTTAAAAAGGCTGTATTAAATGGTGAAGGCGTAAACACATCAAGTATTTTTTCAGATTTACACAGCAAAGGTTATTATATAAGCAGAGTTGCATGGTCAGCTACTCCAATAAACAGAATTGGAGACAGAATAAATATAGAAGTATTTTTTAACAATGCAGATAATTGCAATGATTTCTCATATCAAATAAAAAGCATAAATAATAAAAAAGGTGATGGGAATTATAATATAACAGGAAGAAAACCAACTGACATTGAAAGAAAAGAAATAAGTAAAATAATTGAAGATGCAGCTGAGAATGCTTATAATATAATTAAATCCACTGGAGACAATCAAAATGAAAAAGTATAAATGGATCTCTATAAAAACAGACTACTCCCTAGAACAGCTGATAGAGAAACTTTCTCTAGACCCCTTTACTGAAGACAAAGGAAAAGGCTTCATTTTTAATAAAATAAGGAAAGAATACTCTCATGGAAAATTTGTAGAAAAATTAATAATACAAGATAAGTTACCATCACTCTTTGGTGAGGAAGAAATTATTGAGAGAACTGAATATAGAGTAACTGAATTTGAGATTAATAAAGAACACTTACCAATTGTTTCGTTAATAAACCCGCCTAGAACTCTTAAACCTTTTTCTATAGCTTTTTCTAAAAATCTAGGTTTAGGTGTTAGTATTGAAGATATAGAAATTAACCCATATTATTGGGCTTTAGAGATAAGTAAATTTGTTGATATAAAAATTATACAAGTCGATTTATCACAAATTAAAGTATCTGAGTATGCTCTAGCTAAAATGCAAATTAATAGTACTCATGATTTAAATGAATACTTTAAAGCAAACAATGAATTTAAACACTCACGCATTGATAGAATCATATGCTCTGTTCTGTCTCCAACATTTAATGGAAAAATTAAACTTTTTAGAAGTGGTATGTCACATGTAGAAACAAAACATGAAAATGAGGTATCTAAAATATTATTTGATGCGATGATGAAATTATGATTACTCGATTGTTTACAAACTCAAATGTTTTACTTTCGAGTTCATATATCATATTCAAATCCCCCCCCTCCGGAAACCGGTTACAACGGTTACACCCCACCAAAACCACCTCTAACCCACTGATTATAAACAACTCCGTTGTAACTTTTTACTGGTTACAACGGGTTACAAAACAGGGGTTAAAAAGTTACATCCTTATAAAACAATAAGTTATATTTTTAATTTGTAACCTCTAAAAATGGTTACACGTAACCGCAAAGTAACCCATTTGTAACCTTTTGCCATTTCTACATTTCTATATATTATCAATAAGATATAAGACTATTTTAATTTTGTAACCATTGTAACCGCTTTCCGAACCCCTCCCACAAATTCTCTATTTATATAAAAGATCCTTAGTAATGCTTATTTATTGTACAATCCATTATACTTTCACTTGTTTGTCATTCTGAGTATTTATAGCACTTACTTGATGGCTTTCTACAGATAAAAGAAAGGCTGCACAATGGCAGCCAATAAAGGAGGATGAATATCAACTATCACTCACTGTTTTCCTGAAACACCCAGCACTTAATCACTTCAGGTCTTTTAAGCGTACTCCCCACCGCAAGCGTGCTATTAAACTGGCTGTTCACAACACTCCTCACCGTCTTAACGCCTACAAACTTACGCATACGCCCCGCTTTCAATAAATTCTTAATATCAGTATTCAATTGCATAGACTGACGGTACTCACTAGCCACCTGTGCAATATGGTTAAAATTCACTGCATAAACGCCCTTTTCACTACTGTGATTCACACCAAAGGCCTCGTTATCGTGTAAATAATCAAACAGCTCCCAAAACTCCATCACTTGCGGTTGGTCGAGTTGGATCGCTTGAACACGTTGTTTGGCCAACTCAATAATAAAGTCACGGGTTTGGCGAATATGAGCCGCTTTTACAGGAAGAACTAACACTAACGTTTCTAGCAATGCAATTAGCTGTGCGTGATTCTTAGCGATCCGCTCATGGTTAATCGCCTTATCCGCAAATAGCTGCGCCTGTAATCCGTCTACGCGCTCATTGTATTGCTTTAATATTGCCGCTTCTTTCATCAATACAGTTGGTAAAAAACCAGATAACTTTTCAATAGGATAACGTTCAAGGGCAATGGCGGCATAACGGGTTTCAACACTTTGCTCCGCTTTATCGGTATAAAGATGAATAATCCGTTCTAGAACAGCACGAGAGGCGTTTATCTCTGCATTCTGTGCAATCACAATACTGCCTTTAAATAATGGCTCATAGGTCTCATTGCCGCTATTTTTCACCCCTAACGAACGTGTGGCACGGCCGTTATACAGTGACTTAAGTTCTTCCCAATCAAACGCTTTCAGCTTTGCATTATCTTGCACGCGATCACTTTCAATTAAACACACCGGCAAATTACTAATCTGTGAAAAGTTTCGTCCTCGAGCGGCAACACTCGATTTTGATGCATCGAACCCCTCATAATCTGCGCGACCGCATAAGCGCCATAAAAACTCAATCAACGTACTTTTACCTGAACCAGGCTCACCGCATATTTCTAAAAATGGGTAGCTTTTATGGGTCTTGCGTATCTGTTCCGCAAAGAACGAACCCAACCAGAACGCCAACACCACATAACCTTTTGCGCCAAAAGCATCCCAAAGGGAACTTAACCAACTGGTATCAAATTCGCTAAAATCGGTATTAATGACCAATGATGGGCTAAGACTTAACGTCTTGATATCCAACTTATTGAGGGAAAAATAGTCCTCCTCATTTAACGTAAAACACTTACCATCCTGCACCGCAACATCATTAAACACATACACACCATACTCTTTGTTATAACCCACATAATTTTGCGTGATCACCTCTTTAATATCTGGCAAGGCTTGCTTGCAAATGCGGTCTAATTGCAAAGTTGTGCCGGTATAAACCGCCCCTTTGGCCACATGCAATAAACGCTTTTTGAATTCACTGGCACTGGTTAATTGTGAGGCGGTAAACGTGGCTTTAACTTGCGGTTGGCGAGGAAAATCGACGCGCATGTAATACCATGATTCATCGGTTTCAACGGACTTTTGGAAATATAATGGTGTGGGATAACAATTGGCAATTTCGACTACCGTACCGGACTCTTTTACCGCTTTTTGTCTGGCTTCATCTTCATCTAAATCGGGTTCGGCATCATGAATACGTTCAATGGTTTTCATCATTTTATCGAGATCCAACTTAAACCAATACAAGCGGTTATCGTGCTGAAAATCGAACTCTGAACGTTCCGTCCAGTTAAACATTAAACGCGCCTTTTCAAACGCGGTTGAGGCTAACAACAACTTGCCGTAATAGCGATAACGGGCGATATCGCGCTCCATTAGCTTGCCTTTCATATGCAAGTCATTCCAATCGTTGCCACACTCTTTTTCAGCGGGTCTCGCGGCTGTGGCTTTCCAGCCATCATCGATACTGCGTGCAACAAACTTTTTCATTGCGCGTTCGCCGGCTGAACCGTTATCTAGCGCCCAAACCAACAACGGCTTTTTATTGTTCCCTAGCGCAGCTCTCAACGCATTCAACGCGACCTCAGGGTAATTATGGCAAGTCATTAACGATACAGCCGCAATACCGTTTTGAATCAAGCTAAGGGCATCAAAAATGCCTTCCGTTAGCCAAATCTCTTTGGCTTGGGTTAAATCCTGTTGTGGCAATGTCCACCAATGCCCTTTATAAGAACCAAAAAAGTTAGCTTTGCGATCAAACCGTGAGGGCCTATCAATAATGCGCTCCCAATATGCCCCCTCGGGTAAAGCAAATTTAACCGTTGCAGCACCTAACCCATTGGCATGATAGCTAGACTCGGAATACAACCCTTTCAACGGGGCGATATCAAGCCCTCCACGATAAACCGTGATTTTTCAGCGATAAGCGGCATATTTACCGCCTTAAAGCGCACGGATTTATTTATGGGTAAACACCCAATACGAGGGCTATCACGGTTAAAGCAAAAAGCGACTGAGATGTCCTATTTAACGCATGAAGAAATTGGGCTGCTGCTGAATATATTAAAAGGTGATAATAAAAAAGTGGCGATTTTATGTTTAAGTACCGGCGCGCGTTGGGGGGAAGCGGTTAAATTAAAACGCGAGCACGTGATCCAAAATAAAATCCGTTTCACGTTTACCAAAACGGGCAAAGCACGCATTGTGCCGATTTCCCAAGAAGTCGCAGATGCTGTGTGTACGCGAAAATCCGGTCTGCTTTTTCCAAACACCTCTTACGATATGTTTAGAAAGCACATAAAGACCATTAAGCCTGATATGCCGCAGGGCCAAGCCACGCACGCATTACGGCATACTTTCGCAACCCATTTTATGATGAATGGCGGCAGTATTATTACTTTGCAGAGAATCCTAGGTCACTCGACATTACAGCAAACCCTGACCTACGCACACTTTGCACCGGACTTTCTTCAAGATGCGATTACGTACAACCCATTAAAGGGAGGAACAGAGTTAGCTTAATAGATTGTTCGTTTTAGGATGATTTTGACGACGAAAAACGAAGCAAATTTAACTTTTGCATGTCCACAAATTGTCCACACTGGGATGTATTTCTCCGCTGTAAGTACCACTAAATCAGCGTTTAGATCGTCCACAAGTTGTCCACACTTGAACACTTTTAGGCACTTTTGAGCCTTTTTTGCACAGATAACGTACAAAAAAAAGGCACTCGCCCCCGAGTGCCTTTTGACTACAACTCACTGAATATAAAGTAAATTATACCTATTCAGCGGTTCTGGTACTTGTGCGGATGAGGTAGTCAAATGCGCTAAGTGCGGCTTTGGCCCCTTCCCCGGCTGAAATAATAATTTGCTTATAAGGTACTGTAGTACAGTCACCAGCAGCAAAAATACCCTTAATACTGGTTTCGTTACGAGCGTCAATTTCAATTTCGCCCATACGGTTTCTGGCAACGGTGTCGCCTAACCAATTGGTATTAGGCAATAAACCGATTTGTACGAATGCCCCCGCCACTTCCAATAAATGTACGCTATCATCAGTGCGGTCTTTATACTCAAGGCCGGTCATTTTACTGCCATCACCTTTTACTTCTAAGGTTTGCGCATTAACGATAATATCCACATTTTTCATGCTACGTGCTTTTTGCTGTAATACTGAGTCCGCTTTCAGTTCTGGTGCAAACTCCAGTACAGTCACATGGTCAACGACACCCGCTAGGTCAATAGCCGCTTCAATACCTGAGTTACCACCGCCAATCACGGCAACACGCTTGCCTTTAAATAATGGGCCATCGCAGTGTGGGCAGAATGTAACACCTTTCGTCCGGTATTCTTGTTCCCCTGGAACGCCCATATTTCTCCAGCGAGCACCCGTTGAAATAATAATACTGCGTGATTTTAAGATCCCGCCTGATGCTGTTTCGATTTGGTGTAAACCACCTTCTTGCGCAGCTGGGATCAATTTTGTCACTGACTGCCCATCAATAACATCAACATCATAGCTGTCCACATGGTTCTTCAACGCACCTGCAAAAATAGCGCCTTCCGTTTTGATAACGGAAATATAGTTTTCAATATCAACCGTATCCATGACTTGGCCACCAAAACGCTCGCCTATCACGCCTGTGCGGATCCCTTTACGTGCAGTATAGATTGCTGCTGAAGCCCCTGCTGGGCCACTACCAATCACGAGGACTTCAAAAGGCTCGCGCTCTGTCAGTGATTTCGCTGCACGCGCATCGGCATTCGTGTCAACTTTGCTCACAATCTCACTGAGTGTCATACGCCCTTGACCAAACTCTTTTCCATTCAGGTAAACCGCTGGAACGCCCATGACATTACGTTCATCAATCTCGTTTTGGAAAAGCGCGCCATCAATGGCGGTATGACTAACATTTGGATTTAAAACTGCCATTAAGTTCAGAGCTTGAACAACATCTGGGCAGTTATGGCAAGATAAAGAGTAATAAGTTTCAAAGTGGAATTCGCCTTCAAGGCCTTTAACTTGCTCTAATAACTCTTGCGCTTCTTTCGATGGATGACCACCGATTTGCAATAATGCTAGCACAAGAGAGGTAAATTCATGTCCCAGAGGTGAACCTGCAAAACGCAAACCACTATCTGTACCTGGGTTAGTAATTAAAAAAGACGGTGTTCTTAGTGCGCTATTGCGCTCTTCACGTACAGTGACTTTATCTGACAGTGATGCAATTTGTTCTAACAGCTGTTTGATTTCATTTGATTTTTGGCTGTCATCTATATTAGCAACTAATTCAACGGGTTTAGTTAAACGTTCTAAGTAGGCTTTCAACTGTGCCTGTAAATTATTGTCGAGCATGTAATCCCCTTTAATTTTTATCATAAAATCGGGTACATATACCCGTCATGATCCAAGTTGCAGGCCTAAACACCTGCAACCTGAATTATTCAGTATTAATCAATTAAGATAGATTAATTAGATTTTGCCGACTAAGTCCAAAGATGGAGACAGCGTTGCATCACCTTCTTTCCATTTAGCTGGGCAAACTTCACCTGGGTGGCTAGCAACATATTGTGCTGCTTTAACTTTACGTAACAGGTCAGCTGCATCACGACCAATACCTTCAGCAGTAATTTCGATTGCCTGAATGATACCTTGTGGGTCAACAACGAAAGTACCGCGGTCTGCTAAGCCTTCGTTTTCACGCATGTTTTCAAAGTTACGTGTTAATGCACCAGTTGGGTCACCGATCATGGCATATTTGATTTTACCGATAGTGTCTGAGCTTGCATGCCATGCTTTATGGGTGAAATGTGTGTCAGTAGAAACAGAGAAAATTTCAACACCTAATTTTTGGAATTCTTCATAATGGTCAGCAATGTCACCCAGTTCAGTTGGGCAAACAAAGGTAAAGTCAGCTGGATAGAAGAAGAAAACGCTCCATTTACCTGCAACATCTTTTTCAGAAACTTCGATGAATTGGCCATCTTTAAATGCTTGGTTAGTAAATGGTTTGATTTGAGTATTAATTAATGACATATGATGTTCTCCTGTTTGGTTGCCTATTAAGTTACTGTTTTACAGCAGCTTAATCCAATCATTACCTACTATCGATTTGATAGGCACAACCTAATCATGTTCATATAATTAATAGGCAAAGCATTAGAACGCTTACTGAACAATTCAGCAAGCGTTTTATTTTTAATGGATGTTTTATGTACAGTAGGTTATGCCATGGTGGCAATCGTTTTACGAAAACGAATGAGTGCGAGAGAAAAGAACACAGCACCAATCACAACAAGAACTGCAAATTGAGGCCAAACAATTTGGAAGCCAGCACCGCGATATAAAATCGCTTGAGCAAGGCTAACAAAGTGTGTTGTCGGCATGGTTAACATAATATCTTGAACAAGCTGAGGCATACTTTCTCGCGCAGTCATCCCGCCAGAAAGCATATTTAATGGCAATAGCACTAAGATCATCAACAAACCAAACTGGGGCATGGAGCGTGCAATCGTCCCCATAAAAATACCAATCGACGTTGTCGCAAATAAACTCAAGGCCACCCCACACATAAACAATAAGATAGACCCTTCGATTGGTACTTGTAGCAATGTTTTTACGACCAAAATTAAGGAAACACCGGATGCGATCAGTACCACCAGCCCCATTGACCATATTTTCGACATCATAATTTCAAATGGTGTTAAAGGCATAACCATCAAATGCTCGACTGTACCGTGTTCACGCTCGCGGATCAGCGCCGCCCCCGTTAAAACAATCGATAACATCGTAATATTATTAATGATTGCCATGACAGAACCGAACCATGACTGTGTCAAATTGGGGTTAAAGCGCATGCGTACTTCCAAGTCGACAGGCAAACTCGCATTACTACGGTATTTTGCTAAAAATTCATTCACTTCCCCTAAGGTAATATTTTGAATATAACTATTTCCTAAGAAGGCTTGGCTCATCCTTGTTGCATCAATATTGACTTGAATTTCTGGGTGCCGCCCTGCAAGCACATCACGTTGAAAATTAGGTGGAATATCTAATGCAAACGTATATGAACCACGGTTTAACAAACCATCAATTTGGTCTGGCGTAATATCTACAGGGGATAAGAAATAAGGTGCATAAAAGCTATTGATTATTCGGTTTGATAACTGTGATTTATCTTGGTCCGCAATCGCAATAGGCGCATTATGTAAAGATCCGGGTGTCACCGTTGCTGACGAATAAATCGACACGGTAAAAGCAAAAACAATCAAAGCTAACATCGCTTTATCGCGGCCTAAACTGCGTAATTCTTTGACTCCTAGGTTAAAAATATTCTGAATTTTACGGATCATCGCTATGCCTCCTGCTTTTTCAGGAATAGAACACTTAGCCCAATAACCAAAGGTATGGTGATCAGTAATGGGATAAATGATGACTGTAAATCGAATAAATTTAATCCCTTAGAGAAAGTTCCTCGTGTGATAGTCAAAAAATGTGATGTTGGATAGACCATCCCAACCCAGCGGCCAATACCTTCCAATGATGAGACAGGGTCAATCATTCCTGAAAATTGAGTTGCGGGTATCAACGTAATGATAGAAGTACCAAAAATTGCCGCAATTTGGCTTTTCATAAAGCATGAAATTAATAACCCCATGCCTGTTGCAATACTGATATACAAAAATGCAGCCAACGTTAACGTCAGAAAACTGCCTTTAAATTCAACACCAAATATATATACCGATAATATACAAAGTAGCACAAAGTTAAACATACCCAATAGAATATAAGGGAGCTGTTTTCCAAGCAAAAACTCTAATTTGGTGATCGGAGTAACATAAAGATTGATAATCGAACCGAGCTCTTTTTCCCGAACAACACTCAACGCGCTCAGCATGGCTGGGATCATCATTAATAATAATGGAATAACCGCGGGAACAATTGCCGGTAAGCTACGAACATCTGGGTTATAACGATATCGAGTCTCAATGTCGATAGCCGGTATCCCTGCAACGCCAGCCGGTTGGCGCGCAGCCATCGTGCTCAGCCATGCTAAATGCATCGCTTGTACATAACCACGCACAGTTTCAGCGCGGTTTGGCATCGCACCATCAATCCACACACCAATTTTAACGTTACTCCCTCGAGCAACATCTCTTGCAAAGTTAGGTGGGATCTCAATCGCAACGGTAATATTTCCGCTACGCATACCAGCCTCTAAATCATCATAATCTTTGATTGGAGGTTGTTCGATAAAGTAACGTGAACCAGCTAAGTTCAGTGTATATCCTTGACTTAGCCCTGTTTGGTCGCGATCTAGCACTGAAAAACGTAAATTTTCCACATCCATGCTAATGCCGTAACCCATGATAAACATAAGAATTACCGTTCCTAATAATGCCAGTGTTGAACGTACAGGGTCACGACGTAACTCCATGCCTTCCCGTATGGAATAGCTAAATAGCCGACGCAAACTAAAACGTTTTTTCAATGCTTCAGTCGCTTGTTCTTTTAGTTCAGGGTCAACGTGGAACTCTGGCGCGGTCTCTTGTCCTTGTCCTGCATCCCCCACGGCATCCTGTAAATAGGCGATAAAGGTTTCTTCAAGCGTGCCAAGCCCTCTTTTCTTGGTCAAGTTAACAGGGGTATCACAATCTAAGACTTTACCTGCATGCATGAGTGAAATGCGGTCACAGCGCTCTGCTTCATTCATAAAGTGGGTAGAAATAAAAATAGTGACACCGTCACGTCTTGATAAGTCGACCATTAAATTCCAAAACATATCTCTGGCAACGGGGTCTACACCTGAAGTGGGTTCATCAAGGATTAACATTTCAGGTTCATGAATAACCGCGACAGCTAAAGATAGCCTTTGACGGATCCCCAAAGGCAAGTCGTCTGGCATGACGTCTCGCACATCATCAAGTTCAAAACGCTGGCACATTTCGTCAACTCGCTGAGGGATTTTATCCTCAGATATATGAAAAAGCTTGGCATGAAGCACAAGGTTCTGCTCAACACTCAATTCACTATATAATGAGAATGCTTGTGACATATAACCGACACGCTTACGTGTTTCAATATCCTTCGGGTCTATTTCTTGGCCAAATAGCCATGCCTGCCCTTCACTGGCTTGTAACAAACCCGTCAACATTTTCATCGTGGTTGACTTGCCACAACCATTGGAGCCTAAGAAACCAAAAATCTCCCCTTTTGGGATCTTAAAATTCACATGGTCAACTGCTACAAAGTTACCGAAACGCATGGTGAGGTCTTGGGCTTCAATGGCAATAATATTGTCTTTCGAGGTATCACGCGGAGGGATCACGACTTTTTTGTGCCCACTGCGTTTTTCTTCAGGTAGTAATTCAATAAATGCAGCTTCAAGGTCATCACATTGCGTTTGGGCTTTTAATTCAGATGCATGGCCTGTAGCGAGCACCTTGCCATCATCCATTGCCACTAGCCAATCAAAGCGCTCCGCCTCTTCCATATACGCAGTTGCGACCAAAACACTCATATTGGTTTGTCGCAAACGAATGCGATCAATCAAATCCCAAAACTGTGCGCGAGATAACGGGTCAACCCCAGTGGTAGGTTCATCTAAAATCAATAAGTCAGGGTCATGAATTAGCGCACAACATAACCCAAGTTTTTGTTTCATACCGCCTGATAATTTGCCAGCCGGACGGTCTTTAAATGGCGCAAGCCCGGTACTTTCAAGCAAATCTTGAATGCGATATTCACGCTCAGCTTTTGATTGGCCAAATAACCGACCAAAAAAATCAACGTTTTCATAAACAGATAACGTATGGTAAAGGTTCTTTCCTAACCCTTGAGGCATGTAAGCGATGCGAGGACAAACTGCTCTACGGTGTTCAATATCATTCATGTCACCATCAAGTACCGTTATTTGGCCTTGTTGAATCACTCTTGCTCCTGCAATCAGGGAGATCAGGCTTGATTTCCCTACGCCATCGGGGCCAATCAACCCAACCATTTTTCTCGCTGGGATGGAAAGCACAATGTCATCCAACGCACAATTATCACCATAATGCTGGCTGACATGCTGTATATCAATAATCACATCATCCATCAGTTTATTGGTCATTGTGGTAATCTCACCTCAAGTTCTGCAGGCCAAGATCCGTTAGGGTCTAAACGTACATATGCTTTTCCAGGTAACCCTGTTTTCACATATTCAAGGTGTTGCTCTAATAATTCTGGAGAAATACGCGCACGTACTCTGAACATTAATTTTAAGCGTTCATTTTGTGTTTCTACGGTTTTCGGTGTGAATTGTGCGACACTTGCTACAAAAGTGGCTTTCGCTGGGATCACGATGTTTGGTGCAGCATCGAGTATAATGTGAACATCACTACCTAAGGCAACTTTACCTGCGTCTTCAGTTGGTAAGAAAAAGGTCATATATACATCACTTAAATCGACCATATTCAAAACCCGTCCACCTGCCCCAAGTACCTCACCGGGCTCAGCTACACGATATTGAATACGCCCATTTCTTGGCGCTTTTAGAATACTGTCATCTAAGTCCGCTATAATACGACGTTCCGTTGCTGTCGCTGCGTCAACACGGTTTTTAGCTTGAACAATACCAGCGCTGGCAGAATCAATCGCTGATGTCGCTGCAGCCACTTGGGCTTTCGACGCTTCCAGGGCTGCGCGAGAACCTTGCATCTGGGCGGTATCGTCATCCACTTGTTGTTGAGAAACGGCGTTTGTTCTTACCAAAGCTCTAGAGCGATTTAGTCGTTTTTGTGCAGCATCTAACTCAGCTTCACGTTGACGAACGACAGCTTGAGCTGCAACTTTTTCGCTTTTACGCTGTGCTAAAGCTGATTCAGCCGTCGTCACTGCACTAATAGCTTGGCGTAATTGAGCCTGTACTTCATGTAGCTGCTCTTGGAGTGCTCGCGTATCCATACGAGCAAGTTCTTGCCCTTCTTTAACAAAATCGCCTTCTTTTACATTAATCGTTTCAATACGCCCTGCCGTCTTAGTGGCAATATCAATTTCTGTTGCTTCTATACGACCATTACTTTGCGCGAACCCAGCAGGTAGCCCACCTGAATTAACATTCCAGTAATAAAGACCACCCGCAACAATAATTAATATTAAAATGATGTAAAAAGATATTTTTTGCTTATTTATTTTCATACCATCCCTTTCCATTAAATGAGAAAACAAGGAACAACAATTATTTTGATTATTAACCTGGTGATTATTAATAAAATGACATAACTGTCTCTATACGAAATAAATACCATTAAAACTAAAAATAATATTATTTATTATAAACTCGGCCAAGTAAGTGTTACCACTATCATTAAATTGGCTATCTATTTAATTTAATGATAGTTTATCAACGTTTGGCTTAAGTTTAGTTGCCTTATGTCACAAAAAAACAGAATAAACTTACAAAAATCAGGATAAGGCATCATTTGTATATATTTAATTCAAAAAATAAAGCCAGCAAATTAACTTACTGGCTTTATTCAGCAATATTTGAACAGTGACTAAATATTAGCTTGCGAATTCGGCAATTATTTTTTCATCCATTCGATAGCGAACCCATTCATCCTGAGGCTCTGCACCAATACTTTTATAAAAATCAATTGCAGGCTGATTCCAATCTAAAACGCTCCATTCCAACCGTTGGCATTTTCGTTCTACGGCTAACACGGCAATATGCTTTAATAATTTTTTTCCTGCTCCCGCGCCACGAAAATCAGGGGAAACATATAAATCTTCTAAATAAATACCATTGTTGCCTAACCATGTTGAATAGCTAGTAAAGAATACGGCATATCCTGCTGGCTTCCCATCCACATAACAGATTAAAGCTTCTGTGCTTGAGTTCGCTCCAAATAGGGAATTTTCTATATCAGCCACCGAGGCTTTAACTTCGTGACGTGCTTTTTCATAATCTGCTAATTCAATGATCATATCTAATATCAAAGCAGCGTCATCACGGGTTGCGGGTTTTATTTCTACATTCATTTGGGGCTCTCTTGTTATTTGAATCATGATTTTAAACGTTACATAACAAGAACCCAATTCGCAGCAATATTATTCATCTATTCGTGCATGATATAAGTATTATTTATACCTTTATATGCTTTTTCCCATAATAATCAGAGAGCGCATTTTCGGACCTTGTTGGTTAAATAACATATTAGCTATAATTGTCTCATCGATTAACTAGATGAATATTAAGGAGGCTAATTTATGTTGTTGTGTGATCTTATTGAATATTCACACTTCTTTGGTAATCGCCAAAGCTCAGGCTTTCACAGTTTTATACTGCGATAACCCTGCCTGAGCGAAGCTACTAAAGAAAACCTTCCCTCAGCTTACTGGGTTGTCGTTACGACTATGCCCTGGCATTTTTATGCCTAAAATTTGAGTAAGCTATGAGCACTTTATTAACTGTAAAATCATTAAACTACGATACTTCAACCTCTACCTTATTGAATGACATCTCTTTTACTGTTCAACAAGGTGACCGTATTGGTTTAATTGGCCATAACGGAAGTGGCAAAAGTACATTGTTGAAGCTAATAACCCAACAACTCTCCCCCAATAGTGGCAGTATCACTTATTCGAATCATTGTGTAACTGCTTATATTGAACAACACTTACCCGATGATGTTGCCAGTTTGACACTGCTTGATGCACTTGTTCAAAAATTACCTGAACAAGATAAAGTCACTGAACGTTGGCGAGCTGAGGTTATATTATCAGAATTAGGTTTTACACCTGAACAATGGGAACAAAAAGCGAATGCAATCAGTGGCGGACAACATACACGTTTGCTTCTGGGCCGTGCTTTAATTGAACAACCCGATTTACTGTTACTCGATGAACCTAGTAATCATTTAGATTTACCCACACTTATTTGGTTAGGTAACTTCTTACAATCATGGAAAGGCAGTTTTGTGCTAGTTTCTCATGACCAATCGTTATTAGATAAAGTCAGTAACTGCACTTGGATCTTACGAGATAAATCACTGCATTTTTATCGGTTACCTTGCAGTGCAGCACGACAAGCATTGAGTGAAAAAGACGTCACCGACGCACGCCGTAACCAAGCAGAGCAAAAAGAAATTGACCGTATTGCATCAAGTGCCAAACGCTTAGCCATTTGGGGGCATGTGTATGACAATGAAGCCTTATCACGCAAAGCTAAGCAAATGGAAAAACAGATTGACCGCCTTAAAGATGCCCAAACAGAGTTAACTGAAGGCTATCAATGGCGGCTTGCCTTAAATGGTAAAGCCATTCCTGCAGATAGAGTTTTGGAATTGGAAGGCGCCGTTGTCTCAACTCCGAATGGAAATTCGTTATTTAAAACGGCATTTCATCAAGTCAAAAGTGGTGAGCGTATCGCTATCATGGGGGCCAATGGCTGTGGTAAATCAACACTTCTGCGCCTACTTTGGCAACATTATCAGCAAGACTTACGCTATAGCGCACAGTTGAAGTTTCATCCTGCAATTAGTGTTGGATATTATGACCAACAATTAGAGCAGCTAAATGATAATGATAGTCTATTGGATGCACTACGTCATTTTGCACCTTTAACCGATGAACAACGAAAAATGGCATTGATTGGTGCGGGTTTTACCTACACTCGTCATCAACAAAAAGTCGCTACGCTGAGCGGTGGCGAACGCGCTAGATTATTGTTTATTGGTTTAGGTTTGGCCCAGTACGAGTTGATTTTGTTGGATGAACCAACCAATCACCTTGATCTAGAAGGTAAGGAAGCACTTTGCGAGCAAATTAGCTTATTTTCTGGAGCATTGTTGGTCGTCAGCCATGATAGGTGGCTCATTGAAAATAGTTGCCAACGATTCTGGTTTATCGATGATAATCGGTTAGAGGAATACCTTAATCTTGATGATATCTATCATAAAATTGAACAGCAAACACAACCATTATTAGCGTCTACAATTGGGGGAAATGCCCCTGTTAAATCGATGGTTGAAATTCCCAGTAAGGAAACTACCCATGAAGATGAGTTGTTAGAAACATTGCTTATATTGGAGCAAAAATTACTTGCGGACCAAAAACGCAAACTAAGCCACCAAAAACCACAGTTACAACAACAGTGGAGCAACGAAATAGCCCAAATACACGCTAAATTGGGCTTGTAACCGATACCCCTGGTAACGTTAGTGATCAGGGGATTTTCTTAAGAAGCTGTATATTAATATAGGATGATAGTTACAGTTTACAAAATAATTATATGCACCCTAAAATTTACCTTATTGACGACATAATAGAAATGAGTACCGTTGTTCATCAATAATGAAAATAAATAAAGTTTATTCTTTATGCATTTTATGTGAATAAAGATTTTGTAAACTATCCAAATTGTTATTTTATTTTCTGTTTCTTAGCCCGCTTAAAATATGAAGTTGGGACACTTGGGCATACAACTTCTTTAAACTTAACCTCTTTATTCGTATTTATAGGCGGTTCATTTTCAGATGAAACCGGGGCGTCGGTTTGTGGTATTTTGCTTGTTTCTTTCATATATAAACGCTCTTTTGCTTGTATAATATCATTCGTTTTAGCCATTTTATTTTTCCTCTGCCACTAACACGGCATTGACTTGCTCAATTCGTTCTACTGCTCGGTTAATGATCTCAACGACTCTTGTTGTCTCTTCTTTCGTCAACTGTTGTATCACTATTTGGTGTCTCAACAATGACTTAAATTTGTCTACAGCACATTCAATTTCATTAGCAAATTGATTACCTGCTTTTAATTCCTGTGCATATTTTAATTTTAGTTGAACTTCTACCAATATTTCAGCTTTTAGTAATAAAAAACAGCGACCTTCGGGGGTAATGACATAACACTTTCGCCCTTTTCCATTATCTTTGCCCGCTGAAATAAACCCTAGCTCCTCTAACAACGTTAGAGTCGGATATATCACCCCAGGGCTCGGGCAATAAAAACCCGCTGTCTCTTCTGCAATTTTTTTTATTAGCTCATAACCGTAATTAATTCCCCCTGTCAGTAAATGCAGGATATAAATCCTTAACTGTTTAGGGTTAAACATACGGCTAACACTTTTACCGTTACACAAACACGGGTCTAGTTGTTGTTCACTTGCCATTAAAATTCTCAGTGGTTATTCGTACTAAAACCGATATATCTAATATAATAGTTACTTTTACAGAAAATGCTAGCTTTAGATATATCTGTTTTTGTGCATAACGTGCTAATGATAATCATTCTTATATGGATTATACCGACTAACTGTCGATACAACAGTAAAAATGTGCGGTGAATTGTCTAGCTGAGTAAATTATGCAGTAAATTTAGGAAAGGCTTTTAGGAATTGAGCAAGCCAGCCATCAAGATACGGCTGGCTTGTATACACGTATTTTATTAACCAATATTAGGTAATATATTGAAGACAATCCCTAACTGAACACCAATAACAATAATTCCACAAATAAATACCAATGATAGGCCTAACCCACCACCTAGGACTTGATATTTCCGTTGATTCAATGTTCTTGATTTGAATGCCATTGCGCTAGGTAATAATAAGGCGAGTATTGAAAGTGCAATCGCGGCATACCCTAACGCCATTACAAACCCTTTAGGATAAAATAAAGCAAAAACTAGTGGTGGTCCAAAGGTAAGTAAACCCGTTTGTATGCGCCCTGAAGCATTATCTTGGCGTTTAAATAAATCGGCTAAAAAATCAAATAACCCCAAAGCGACCCCAAGGAAAGAGGTTGCTAAAGCCAAACTCATGAACATCTGTGCTATTAACTCTGTTTTTCCTGATTGAGCTACATCCTTAATTGCATCGAGCAACCCGTTAAGCCCTGCGTTTTCAGCCAGAATACCAACAAATGTTGTTGTGCCAATACTCCCTAATGTTGCAATTTGCCATAAAATATAAGCAACTAACGGGATAGCACTACCGATGATAAAGATAACACGAAGTTTTTTGACATCTCCCCCCATGTATTTGACGATACTAGGGACGCTGCCATGAAAACCAAAGGAGGTAAAAAATACGGGAATAGCCGATAAAATGAGGACTTTTTCAGTTGGTGCTGCTAATAAATTCTGTTGCTCAACATGAGGTATCATTAACGCCAATATAATGACTAAGAAAACAATTTTTGCAGCAAATAAAATACGGTTGATGAAATCTACTGATGAAGTCCCAAAACATACAACTCCCCCACCAATGATGGTAAATACAACAATTCCCATCCAATCAGCCATATCAATGGCAAAACTACTTTTTAAATTTGAAGTAATAATTTCCCCTGCGCCACTCACATAAGCCGCTGTCAATGCATACATAAGGAACATCATGCTAAAGCCCGTAATAAATTTACCGCTAGGCCCTAAATACCGTTGAGCAACACTACCGATCCCAGTTTCGTGAGATTCATGTTGATAAACTTCAACCAAAAGCAATGCTGTGTAACACATCAATGCCCACAATACTAATAACATAGCCAAACTAACTAAAAAGCCATTACCAGCGGCAGCGATAGGCATAGCTAACATACCTGCGCCAATCGTAGTACCTGCAACAATAAATACACTACCAAGTGTGCGATTTTTCATATTGAGATCCTAACAAGTAATTAAATTTTAATTTTATAATTGGAATGATTTAACTTATTTTCTTCATTAATGAGATGTTGCAGTTTGTCTTCAAAGATATTTTTTAATTCCATCCAATAGGTTTCAAAATGAGCCCTATCACGCAAGCAATGCGTCATTATCGCTGCCCGTAGCACATAAATTGACCGTACTTTATGCCATTCATTATCAGAAAATTGTGCATCTCGACATAAGCTCAATGGGTTATCGCCATACTCTTCATGTGTTAGTGAGGTTGATGAGGTGAGAAAATCATTAGAATAACTTCGCCCTGCGGCATAAGAACATAATTCATATAACCGTTTATTTAATTGATTTTGTTTTTCTAAAGATGTGTTACCGATTTCACGAAACATAAAATTAATCATGTGAAAGTCCGGTGTAGGCATCGCAATAATTGAAAACTGGCGATCTTCAATAATAAAGGGCTCACATTGATTTATCTTGTCGATCATCCAATTCGCTGTGGTGACCCCTGCCGCAATCACTTTTCCATACCCTAAAATATTTAACGGGACTAAACGATGTGCAGCCCATACCGCTGCTGCAGTTGCCCCTGCTTTTGATCCTTCCATAATAGAAGAGCCAAGTAACACATTCTGCGCTTTTTCTGTTGTACGCTGTTTTTCTTGTACTTCTTCAAATACATATGCGGCATGATAAGAAACTAAATCCACAATCCGCTTATCCTTCATACAGATTGCACCTGCGGCATACGGAATAAACCCCACTTTATGAGGATCAACAGTAATAGAGTCAGCTTGGCTTAATGCTTTAAAGCTTTCATAAACATCGCGCTTTGGCCACACCATATTTTCAGGAAAAATGCCTTCACTATGATAACGTTGGAGTAAATTCTCATACTCCATAAATTGATTTTCTTCATCACGAAACATCGCGCAAGCGTATCCCGCATAAGCGGCATCAATATGCACATAGAAGGAAACCCCAAAACGCTGCTCACATTCACGTCGTAGCTCAATGACTTCTTTTACATTGTCTATCGCGCCAGTTTCTGTAGTTCCAACAACAGCAACTACGGCTAAAATTGGCTCCCCTTGCTCAATTAATGCAAATACAGTTTCCCGCATTTTATGCACATCCGTTCGATAACTTGCATCAACGGGGAGTTGCACAATATTCTGTTGGCCTAAACCAAGAATATCCATCGCTTTCATCCATGAATAGTGTTTAGACTGCGGTACCAATAACTTACCGAGTTTTCCTTGCTTTATTCCAACACCACGGCAGGTCAAATCACGAATTTCTTCGAAAATATGCATTTTCTTTAATTCATCAATTAAATCTAACACCTTAGAAACAGAGAGATTGAGTAACTCTTTTTCGGTTTTGCCCTGCAGTAGATATTTGGATTGTGGATGCTGCATAATCGCCAACGGTAGTGTTTTAATATTTCTAGCTACCCATAATCCTTCGTAGTTAGCTACTGTTCCACCAGATGTAATATGCCCCCATGCATGTTGTACGTCATAACCAAACATGGCACATAAATCTAACCCAGCCTCTATTTCTAAAACGGTTGTCGTTGGTGAAGATTCTTGTGCACAATTATTGGGGTTGTACATCATTGCCATGACATAAGCCAAATTAGAAATCATCAGTGTATCTGCATTCATATGCCCCATATAACGGGGAGAGAACCAGGGGACCGACGTTGTTTTTAATTTTGAAGAGAGTTGATTAAGAATGCCTTCAGTACGATAAAGCGTATCTCGGTACTCGGGAGCATAACGGTCAACAGTAGAGATAAGATCAGGATCTTCAGGATGGTAGCTAGAGCGCCAATGCATATGTTCACTAACTGAATACTCCATCATTTCTTTGAAAAAGACAGCATTTTCAGATTTAGGGCCTAAAAATAATGCATCAACATTTATTTTTGAATTTTTAAAATTATTTATCATTACTACACCTTCAAACTACAATTAACGCGTGCTAATTGCACTTAAGTCACTTAACTTAATATCATTGGAAAGTGCATAACGGGCTATGTTTATATAAGAGATATCAATATATTAATGATATGCATTTAAAAATATCATTTAAACATTATTTATTGATAAACAAACCGTTAATGGCCAACTTATTCATAGGTATAATCGATCTCTATTAAATTATTAACAAACTCCGTCTAATTTCGTTCTGATTTGTGGACAAACACAAAAAATCAAAATTTAGTCAACTGTAAAGAGATTTTTACGCTAAAAAAGCTTGAATATGTGAAAAAATTGTTATATTGAATGCGATTTTTACTATTCAAAAATGACTAAAGCAGAATAGTAAAAACCACAGAAATAACAGTTAATCAATTGTTTAGCAAAACAATTTTGCCGATAAGATCTCCAGACTCCATATGCTCATGAGCTTCTTTTACCTGTGATAAACGATACACTTTGTTAATAATAGGTTTCATTTTACCGTTTAGTAACAAATCCCAGACTTGTTCTTTCAGTTCTTGAGCGATCAATGCTTTTTCTTCAATAGTACGAGAGCGCATGGTTGAGCCTGTATGAGTCAATCTCTTTACCATTAAAGGCATCATATTTAACTCTTTAGGGTTACCTTTCATCATCCCAATTTGGATGATCCGCCCAAATTTAGCGGCAACTTGATAATTTTTCGCGACATAATCTCCACCAATAATATCGACAACCATATCAACACCTAGTGAAGAGGTGTAGTTGAGCGTCGCCTCAACAAAATCATCTTTTTTATAGTTAATAATACAATCCGCACCGAGTCGTTTTGCTGCATCCACTTTTTCTTCAGAACCAACGGTTGTTAATACTTTTGCACCAAAGGCTTTCGCTAACATAATCGCCACACTGCCAATACCCGATGTCCCACCATGAATAAGTACCGTTTCATCTTTCTTAAGCTTACCTATTTGAAAAACATTTGCCCAAACAGTAAAAAGGTTTTCAGGTATCGCAGCCCCTTCGATAAAAGAAAGGCTCCCTAATGGTAATGCGATATTTTTATGTACTAAACAATATTCTGCATAACCTCCCCCAGCCACCAGCCCACAAATTTTGTCGCCTATCTGCCATTCATCTACATCATCCGCTTTGGCAACAATCGTTCCTGCGATTTCAAGTCCCATAATCGGTGATGCATCTGCCGGTGGAGGGTAAGACCCCTTACGTTGAAAAATATCAGGACGATTAACTCCAGCGGCTTCCACTTTAACAAGCAAATATCCTGCAGAAACTCTAGGTAGCGGTTTATCAATTAATCGCAGTTTTTCTGGTCCACCAGGTTCTATAATGTCAACAACCGTCATCGAAGTGGGTAAAGACTGTTGAGTAAGTGTCATTATATTCTCCTTTTTGAGGTTAATTTGAAAAATTGATATTCATAAATTTATTTTCGTGTTAAATTAATGCTAATTAGTTTAATGTTTCGTGCTTAATTAGCATAATTTTAAGTATTAATTACAATGGGTCGTACATATCGCTTTTTATCGTTTAAAGACCAAAATTTAACCTATATCAAATTTTATATTTAGTAATGTTCTTTAAATTAGCATGAACATCTAAATTCACTAATCTCTTGCAGTTTCTCTGATTGGCTTTTTTGTTTATTAAGTCGATTCTGTCATACTTTACTACTTACCAGTTGCATTATCTTATGTTAAAATTGACTCATATCAATAATTTTAACTTGATTGAGCCTTAAATATGATCCCAGAAAAAAGAGTTGTTCGTCGCATCCAGTCTGGTGGTTGTGCTATTCATTGCCAGGACTGCAGTATTAGCCAACTTTGCATTCCTTTTACGCTGAATGAACATGAACTGGATCAACTTGATAATATCATCGAGCGCAAAAAACCCATTCAAAAAGGCCAAGCTTTATTTAAAGCTGGTGATGAATTGCGTTCATTGTATGCCATCCGCTCAGGTACAATAAAAAGCTATACAATAACCGAAGAAGGCGATGAGCAAATTACCGGTTTTCACTTAGCCGGAGACCTTGTTGGTTTTGACGCTATCATTCATACACAGCACCCGAGTTTTGCACAAGCCCTTGAAACATCAATGGTTTGTGAAATACCATTTGAGACCTTAGATGATTTGTCAGGCAAAATGCCTAATTTACGTCAGCAAATTATGCGTTTAATGAGCGGTGAAATTAAAGGCGATCAAGAAATGATCCTTTTATTATCCAAGAAAAACGCTGAAGAACGTTTAGCTGCATTTATTCTTAACCTATCTCATCGCTTTGCAGAGCGTGGTTTTTCACCAAGAGAATTTAGATTAACAATGACGCGTGGAGATATCGGTAACTATCTTGGATTAACCGTTGAAACCATTAGCCGCCTTTTAGGCCGTTTCCAGAAAAGTGGCATGCTGAGTGTTAAAGGTAAGTATATCACTATCGAAGATATGACAAAACTGACTGATATTGCAGGTAAAGTTTCAGCTATTACATGTTAATATCCCTAAACGGATCACGTTATCGGTGATCCGTTTTCATTTTTTTTCCCAGATTTCTTGCCTATTTAATCCCAATATCATAGTTTATCTATATGGAAACATCCGTGTATCAAGAGGATTTCAATATGGCAAACTATAAAAACCTGCTAGTTGCAATTGACCCAAATCAGGATGATCAACCTGCATTAAGACGTGCTGTCTACATCGTGCAGCGTAATGGTGGACGGATAAAAGCGTTTTTACCTATTTACGACCTTTCCTATGACATGACAACATTACTTTCGCCTGAAGAACGTAATGCCATGCGCAAAGGTGTAATAAGCCAAAAAGCGGCTTGGATCAAACAACAAGCTCATTTCTATCTTGAAGCGGGCATTGATATTGAAATTAAAGTTATTTGGCATAACAAGCCATATGAAGCCATTATTCAAGAAGTGATAAGTGGTGAACATGACTTATTACTCAAAATGGCACATCAAACAGATAATTTTGAATCTATTATTTTTACCCCACTTGACTGGCACTTACTCCGAAAATGCCCCGCTCCCGTTTGGATGGTAAAAGATAAAGTATGGCCTGACCATGGTTCAGTTGTTGTTGCTGTTAACCTATCGAATGAGGAATCTTATCATGATGACCTCAATATCAAATTGGTTGAAAAAACAAAAGATTTAGCAACACGTATTATTAAAGAGCAGGAAATCCATTTAGTAAGTGCGTATCCTGTTGCCCCTATGAATATTGCCATAGAGTTACCTGATTTCGACCCGAGCCTATATAACAACGCACTACGCGGCCAACATTTAATTGCCATGAAAGAGTTACGGCAAAAGTTTAGTATTGATGAAAAGTACACCCATGTCCGAGAGGGCCTACCTGAGAAAATTATTCCTGATATGTGTGAAGAGTTACATGCGGGGGTTGTCGTACTCGGTATTTTAGGCCGTACAGGCATTTCAGCCGCCTTTTTAGGGAATACTGCGGAACATGTCATCGATAAACTAAAATGTGATTTATTAGCAATTAAACCTGACGGTTTTGTCTGCCCTATCACTCCTGCTGATGATGATTAACTAGTGACTTAAAAATCAAGAATGGGTTACTGATATTAACCAGTAACCCATTCTTATTTATATCATTTTGACATGAATTAGTGATTCATTAAATTACAATGCACGTAAGATCGCATCAACGCTATCTTTCGCATCACCAAACAACATCTGTGTATTCTCTTTGAAGAATAACGGGTTTTGCACCCCTGCATAGCCTGTATTCATTGAACGTTTAAATACAATGACATTGCTTGCTTTCCAAACTTCAAGAACTGGCATCCCCGCTATTGGGCTGTTTGGATCTTCTTGAGCTGCTGGGTTAACCGTATCGTTAGCACCAATGACAAGAACGGTATCGGTATCAGAGAAATCATCGTTAATTTCATCCATTTCCAATACGACATCGTAAGGCACTTTAGCTTCTGCGAGTAATACGTTCATATGCCCTGGCAAACGACCAGCGACAGGGTGAATACCAAAACGCACTTTGACGCCACGTTCACGTAATTTAGTCGTGATATCTGCAACAGGGTATTGTGCTTGTGCCACTGCCATACCATAGCCTGGAGTGATAATCACTGATGTTGAATTTCTCAACATTTCAGCGACTTCTTCTGCAGTGCTTTCACGGTATTCGCCCATTTCTTCTTCTGTGCCTGTTGAAGAGCCATCTGTACCGAAGCCTCCTGCAATAACACTGATGAATGAACGGTTCATCGCCTTACACATAATATAAGACAGAATCGCACCTGAAGAACCGACCAATGCCCCTGTAACGATCAGCAAGTCATTACTTAACATGAAACCTGCCGCTGCAGCAGCCCAACCTGAATACGAGTTCAGCATTGAAACAACCACTGGCATGTCCGCTCCACCAATTGATGCCACTAAATGCCAGCCAAAAGCTAAAGCTATCGCGGTCATGACTAGCATCAAGAAGACTTGTAAGCCGACACTTTCTGTTTTAACGAAAATGACTAACAGAATAAATGAAACAACTAACGCTGCTAAATTCAGTTTATGGCGATTAGGTAACATCATCGGTTTTGATGACATTTTCCCTGATAATTTACCATAAGCGACTACTGAACCGGTGAAGGTCACCGCACCAATGAAAATACCTAAGAAAACTTCAGTTAAATGAATGTTTTCCATCACAACATCAGCGTGCCCTTCACTTGCAATAAAGCTGTTAAAACCAACCAGAACTGCAGCTAAACCGACAAAGCTATGTAAAATAGCCACCAGCTCAGGCATTTCTGTCATTTCAACTTTTTTCGCTAAGCGAATACCAATGACAGCACCAATGACCATCGCAACGATCATCCAGCCCACATTTGCACTGTGAGGACCTAAAATGGTGGCTATCAATGCAATAGCCATCCCGATGATGCCGTAAGTATTCCCTCGTTGAGAGCTTTCATGACGTGATAGCCCCGCAAGGCTGAAAATAAACAGGATAGCAGCAACTATGTAAGCTGCTGTCACAATTCCACTCGACAACATAAGTTACCCCTTATCCTTTACGAAACATTTTTAACATGCGTTGAGTTACAGTAAACCCACCGAAAATATTGATACTCGCGATCAATATGGCGATAAAGGATAAGAAGCTTACCCAGCCACCGCTTCCAATCTGAAGCAAGGCGCCCACGACGATGATCCCTGAAATAGCATTAGTGACTGACATTAGCGGTGTATGCAATGCATGAGTCACATTCCACACCACGTAATAACCAACCACACAAGCTAATGCAAATACAGTAAAGTGCGATAAAAACTCTTTTGGCGCTGAATTAGCGAACCAACCAAACAAGATGATAGCTAATGCCATCAAGCCATATTTTACCGTTGGTGACATCTTTTTCTCAGGTGCTTTAACTTTTTCCACCGCTTGCGGTTTCGCCTGCGGCTGAGCAGATACCTGAATTGGGGGCGCTGGCCACGTGATTTCACCTTGTTTAATCACCGTTACACCGCGAATAACCAAATCGTCGAAATCAATATTAATTTCGCCATCTTTTTCTTTACACAGTAGTTTCATCAAGTTAACAAGGTTGGTGCCGTATAACTGGGATGATTGTGTTGGCAAACGGCTTGGCAAATCTGTGTAACCAATAATTTTCACACCATTGTCGGTCACGACTAATTTGTCAGCTTGGGTTAATTCGCAGTTACCACCCGTTTGAGCCGCTAAGTCGACAACCACACTTCCCGGCTTCATTGATTCAACCATTTCCTTGGTAATCAATTTAGGCGCTGGTTTGCCTGGAATAAGTGCCGTGGTCACTATAATGTCGACTTCTTTCGCCTGTGCAGCGAACAGTTCCATCTCCGCTTTTATAAATGCTTCTGACATCACTTTGGCGTAACCATCGCCACTGCCAGCCTCTTCTTTGAAATCTAGCTCAAGGAATTCAGCACCCATACTCTGAACTTGCTCTTTTACCTCAGGGCGAGTGTCAAAGGCACGTACAATGGCACCCAAGCTACCCGCAGCACCAATTGCAGCAAGGCCAGCAACCCCAGCACCAATGATCATGACTTTCGCTGGTGGCACCTTACCTGCCGCGGTGATTTGCCCCGTAAAGAAACGGCCAAATTCATGAGCAGCTTCAACAATTGCACGGTAACCTGCAATATTTGCCATTGAGCTAAGCGCATCAAGTGACTGAGCACGTGAAATACGTGGTACTGCATCCATCGCCATCACGTTAATATTTCTAGCCTTTAAAGCTTCCATTAGCTCAGCATTCTGTGCTGGCCAAATGAAACTCACCAATGTTGCTCCTTCTTTTAACAAAGGAATTTCATCATCCAGAGGTGCGTTGACTTTAAAAACAATATCCGCAGCAAATGCAGTATCACGATCAACGATTTCGGCACCCACTTGCTCATATGCTACATCATCAAAACTGGCTAAATGACCCGCATTTTGCTCTACACACACAGAAAAACCCAATTTAAGTAGTTGAGTCACTGTTGATGGCGTAGCTGCAACACGCGCTTCATTGGCAAGTCGTTCTCTTGGTATACCAATACGCATAATGTTCCCTTTTTAATGCCTGAAGTAATGTTGTTAATAGGGTGTTTGCTAAAATAATGACCATCATCACAGAGAAAAGTCTTATTTTGTGCATAAACAGATTTTTAATGTTCTAATAACCTACTGAAAATAAGCGTCTTGATCCATAATTGATCTCGATTCTTAGACAGTAAATGGAATTCGCAGTGAAAATCTTAGTTTTAGGTCAATAAAATACTGGATACTTTAAAAAATCTGGTAAATTTAACTAGTCAATAATTATTTATTTCTCATAAAAATAAAATCATGAGACAACAGGTTCTGTTACGTGTAATAATCACGTACATGTGATACAACTAAGATTCAGCATGTTTATAATAAATTGCGCAAGGCGGAAGGATTTTGTATGAAGCTGAAAACTACGGTCATCGCAGCCGCGGTGCTGTCATTAACTAGTATAACTGCTACTCAGGCGGCTGTTGAATTGACGCCAAAACAGGCTACTGAATTAAAACCTTATGAGCGTATAACAGTTACCGGGCGCTTTAATGCTATTTATGAAGCATCTGATGCAGTTTCCCGTAGGGCTGATAAAATGGGGGCGTATGCCTTTTACATTCAAAGCCTTGATGATGTAGGTGATAGTGGCAACATGCGTGTTGTTGCAGACGTCTACGCAAAAGATGCACCAGAAGTTGATTCACCGAAGCGTCGTGTATTCGGTGGTGTTGAGGAAATGTCAAAAGCGGATGCAACCGAATATGAACCTTTTGATACTGTTACGGTAAGTGGTTTTTACCCTTCTCAACCAGACCTGTATGAGGCTATTGCAAAAAAAGCCCTTGAGAAAAATGCAGCTTCGTTCTATGTGGTTCGTAATATCGCAATGAATGATGGTGGAAACACATTAGCGACAGCTTATATCTATAAGAAAGATGCGCCGAAGCGACAAGTACTGAATGAAGACGCAGTGGTTCCTGCTGATTCAGACGCTGGCCGTGCTCTATTAGCTGAAGGTGGTGAAGCTGCTAAAAAAGTTCGCATTCCTGGTGTTGCATCTTCTGAAGAACCAACAACCGCAGTCGGACGCTTCTTTGAAACCTCTAGCAGTCAACCGGGTCGTACTAGTGTGACCCTGCCAAGTGGTTATGTTATCGAAGAAGTCAACAAAACAGCCGCGGCTCAAATGGTTCCATTTGACTCTATAACATTCTCTGGATATTACACCAATACGCCTGAAGTACGTTACCAAATAGCAAAACGTGCGGAAGCAAAAGGGGCTAAATATTTCCATATTACAAGAGAATGGCAATCTAATGGTGGAAGTGTCACCATCAGTGCTGACTTGTTTAAATAGTTCAATATTCTGTGATACTAAAACCAGCCTTCTCGGCTGGTTTTTTTGTTTTTATTCACTTCGTTTACGTTAAATCACATCTCACACACTATCCATCTTCATTCTTTTAAGAAAGTGCATAAAACACCTTAAAAAATGCATACATTACCATTGCATATCTCTCATTTCGTTCGTAGAATCCACACACTGAAAACATGCAGTCATTCTGTCTACTTTTTTTATGGCTTCTAGTTAAACTAATTATTGTAATGGCATTTTAACGTCATTTTAACTTTTGATTTCTGAACGTTCAGGATTTACTTTGAAAAATACTTTGAGTCTTACCGCTCTAACGGCGCTAGTTCTTAGCTCGATGGTTGGTGCCGGTGTTTTTAGTCTCCCTCAAAATATGGCTGAAGTGGCTAGCCCTCTCGCATTAATAATCGGCTGGTCAATTACTGGTGTGGGCATCCTTTTTTTAGCATTTGCCTTATTGTTGCTTTCTCGTATACGACCTGACCTTGATGGTGGGATATTTACTTACGCCAAAGTCGGCTTTGGGGAATTAATTGGTTTTTGCTCTGCGTGGGGTTATTGGCTATGTGCGGTAGTTGCCAATGTGTCTTATCTTGTTATCGTATTCGCAGCAATCAGTTTTTTTACTGATACCCCTGATAACATCATTTTTGGTGATGGGAACACATGGCAAGCCCTAATCGGAGAATCAATACTTCTCTGGTTTGTTCACTATTTAGTGCTTCGTGGAGTACAAACAGCCGCTGGAATTAATAAACTCGCTACAATGGCAAAATTAGTTCCCCTTGGCTTATTTATTGTATTAGCTTTTTTGGCATTTAGACTTGATATTTTCAATGCAGATTTCAGTGGTATCGAATTTGGCGTTCCTGTTTGGGAGCAAGTCAAAGATACTATGTTGATTACCCTGTGGGTATTTATTGGTATTGAAGGGGCTGTTGTCGTTTCAGCTAGAGCTAAAAACCGCCGTGATGTTGGCTTAGCAACAATTTTTGCTGTCAGTTCCGCCTTAATTATCTATATACTCGTTACCTTACTTTCTCTTGGTATCATGCCTAGAGCAGAACTTGCAGAAATAAAAAATCCATCCATGGCTCCTCTCATGATAGATTTAATTGGTTCGAGTGGTGATATTATTATTGCGGCTGGCCTCATTATCTCTGTTTGTGGAGCTTATCTAAGTTGGACCATTATGGCCGCTGAAGTGCCTTATATCGCCGCGCAGTATCAATCATTTCCTAAAATATTCAACAAGCTAAATAAAAATGATGCACCATCCTCTTCTTTATGGCTCACTAATGGTGCTGTGCAACTCTCTTTGGTTCTTATTTGGCTTAGTGGAAGTAATTACAATACATTACTTACTATAGCTTCCGAAATGATTTTAGTCCCCTATTTCCTTGTCGGTGCATTTTTAGTCAAAGTGGCTTTTGAGCGTCATAATAAAGCATTATTTGCGGTTGGAGCTATTGCTAGCCTTTATGGTTTATGGCTGATTTATGCTTCAGGGTTAATTAATTTACTATTATCCGTTGTTTTGTATGCCCCTGGTATTTTGGTATTTTTCTATGCTCGTCAGCAACAAACCAACCAAGTACCATTAAAGATGATTGAAAAAATCATGGCTTATGCAATTGCTATCGCTGCTATTCCAGCACTCTATTATTTGGTTGTTTAGCTTTGTACCAAAGGGCTTAATTTTGATGCGTAAATTTAAGCCCTATTTACTGTAATTTCCTATTTTCCACACACTCAAAACCTCAAGATCTCAATACTTCAATAATCTTCTAGCATTAATCCTCTATTACCATTTCACTTCCCTTATACTGGTGAAAATTACTGTTGTACGATCTCAGATGCTTATATTTTTACAATCTATTTGTATGTTGTAACTAAAAATCCAAGCTGACTAAAAAAGGAAAAGCGCTTCACATAAATAATATGTGAAGCGTCAACGAGTAAAATAATCATTCTTACAGTTGTTGGGACAAGTGCTCCATCGTCTGTATAATCCGCTTATCCGATATTGGGTACGGAGTTCCCAATTGTTGGGCAAACAAGCTAACTCGCAGTTCTTCAATCATCCAACGAATTTCTTGAACTTCTGGCATATTTTTCTGAATTGGAGATAATTTAACTAGCCATTGTTGCCACATATTCTGAACATGCTCTACCTTACTCATTTGAGCACGATCTCGGTTAGGGTCAATCGCTAATTTTTCTAATCGCCGCTCTATCCCATTTAAATAACGAAGAATATCAGGTAAGCGCTTCCAACCATGAGTGGTCACAAAACCTTTAAATACCAAATTCGACATTTGTGTTTTTATATCCGATAACGCTATCGCCATCGAAAAATCAACCCGCCCTTTTAGACGTTTATTGATAGCAAACACCGCTGTTAATATTTGTTCAACTTGCTTAGCAATATTAACAACCACATCATTTAATTCTGCACGTGCAAACTCTTTCAGTTTTTCAAACTGCACTTCATCCCATACCGCGCCACCAAAATCAGCAATTATTTGGTCGACGCCACAAGCAATACAGTCATCAATTAACTCTAATACCTTACCATAAGGGTTAAAATACAGACCTAATTTTGATTTATTTGGTAGTTTTTCATGTAGATATTTAATTGGCGATGGAATGTTTAACAGCAATAACCGACGTACTCCGGCCCACATAGCTTGCTGTTGCTCCAATTCGGTTTCAAATACCTTGATACCAACGCTATTTTTCTCATCGACTAACGCAGGATAAGCTTTAACGGAATATCCGCCTCTTTTTTGCTCATAACGTTGAGGCAACTCGCCAAAACTCCAAATATGTAACCCGTGTTGCTCAATGCCGTCATCCACAACTTCAGATAATGTTTCTTGCACTTTTTCTTTTAAGCTATTTTTTAGCTCATCAAGATTTTGCCCTTCTGCAACAGTTTCATTTTTGTCACCTACAACACGATACGTCATTTTTAAATGGGCCGGAAGCTGCGCTAATTGCCATGATTCGCGTTCAACAGTGACACCCGTCATACGGCGTAATTCACGTTCAAGTTTATCCAATACACTGCCTTCAGGCTCTGGTACTCGTTCTAAAAATGCAGAAGCATAATTAGGTGCAGGGACAAAATTTCGTCTAATAGGTTTAGGTAGTGATTTAATTAAAGCAACGATTAGCTCATGACGCAGCCCAGGAACTTGCCAATCAAAGCCAATATTCTGAACCTGATTTAATACAGCAAGAGGTATATGTACCGTCACACCATCAGCATCAGTTCCAGGTTCAAATTGGTAACTCAACCGAAATTTTAAATCCCCTTGATGCCAATAGTTAGGATAATCAAGTGCCGAAACATTACTGGCGTCCTCCTTAATCAGCATGCTCTTTTCAAAGCTTAACAAGTCAGATTGTTGCTTAGATGCCGTTTTCCACCAATTATCAAAATGACGGGAGGAAATCACATCATTCGGGATCCGTTGGTCATAAAATGCAAATAATGTTTCATCATCAACTAAAATGTCACGCCGACGTGATTTATGCTCCAAATCTTCAACTTCAGATAATAACTTCAGATTTTCTTTAAAGAATGCGTGACGAGTAGCCCAATCCCCTTCAACTAATGCATGACGAATAAACAATTCACGGCACAGTAATGGGTCAATATTCCCATAATTAACCTGCCTTGATGCAACAATAGGTAGCCCATATAGCGTCACTTTTTCTGATGCCATTACCGCACCTTCAGATTTTGACCAATGAGGTTCACTATAACTATGTTTAGTTAAATGTTCAGCTAAGGGTTCAACCCACTCAACATCGATGGATGCGGCAATTCTTCCCCATAATTTCGATGTCTCAACAAGTTCCGCTACCATTGCCCATTTGGGTGGTTTTTTAAATAGACCCGACCCTGGAAAAATAGTAAAACGTGCATTCCTAGCCCCAGTGAACTCGTGTTTATCCGCGTCTTTTTGGCCAATATGTGAAAGCAAACCAGCCAATAGCGAAACATGAATACTCCGAAAATCAGCCTCAGAGCTATTAATGGCAAAACCTTGTTCTTTCACCACTTGCCTCAATTGGGTATACAAATCTTGCCATTCTCGAATACGTAAGTAATTTAGAAAATCTTGGCGACACATTTTTCTAAATTGGGCGTTAGAAAGCTGCGTTTGTTGTTCTTTTAAATAATCCCAAAGGTTTAAAAAGGCTAAGAAGTCTGATTGTTTATCATGGAAACGCCGATGTTTTTCATCAGCAGCTTGCTGTTTTTCTAACGGTCTCTCTCTCGGGTCTTGAATTGATAATGCAGAAACAATCACCATTGTTTCACGTACTGCACCATGTTTACGAGCTTCAATCACCATCCGAGCGAGCCTTGGGTCAACAGGAAGCTGGGCTAGTTGCCTACCTGTATCCGTTAATTGATAGCCTTTATCCGCTTGTTTGTGGGACTTAATTGCACCTAGCTCTTCCAGTAATTTCACACCATCTTGGATGTTACGTTTATCTGGAGCCTCCACAAATGGAAATGCAGAGATATCACCAAGACCAATAGAAGTCATTTGTAATATAACTGATGCCAAATTCGTCCGTAAAATTTCAGGATCCGTGAATTCTGGACGTGATAGAAAGTCATCTTCTGAGTATAAACGAATACAAATCCCATCAGAAACACGGCCACAGCGCCCTTTACGTTGGTTAGCTGAAGCCTGAGAAATAGCTTCAACAGGAAGGCGTTGCACTTTTGTTCGGTAACTATAACGACTAATTCGCGCATAACCGGTATCAATGACATATTTGATACCCGGTACAGTTAATGATGTTTCTGCTACGTTTGTTGCAAGAATGATCCGCCGCCCCCCATGAGGATGGAAGATGCGATTTTGCTCACTATTAGAGAGCCTTGCGAAAAGAGGTAAAATTTCAGTGTGACGTAAAGAAAGTTTTGATAACGCATCAGCAGTATCACGGATCTCCCGCTCACCACTCATAAAAATCAATATATCGCCATTACCTTCAACCGACAGTTCATTTACCGCATCTATGATCCCATCAATTTGGTCGCGGTCACTATCGTTTTGCTCTCCAATAATAGGGCGATAACGAACTTCAACGGGATAAGTTCGCCCAGATACTTCAACAATCGGAGCGTGACTAAAGTGCTTCGAAAAACGCTCAGGGTCAATGGTTGCCGATGTAATAATCACTTTTAAATCAGGACGTCTCGGTAATAATTGACGTAAGTAACCTAAAATAAAGTCGATATTAAGGCTTCTTTCGTGAGCCTCATCGATAATAATAGTGTCATATTGCAACAGCAATTTGTCATTTTGTAATTCTGCAAGCAAGATACCATCAGTCATCAATTTGACTTGAGTCGTTTCACTCACTTGGTCACTAAAACGGACTTTATAACCAACATTTGAACCTAATTCACATTCAAGCTCTTGAGCAAGACGTGTTGCGACTGAGCGTGCAGCTAACCGTCTTGGTTGTGTATGCCCAATAAACCCTAGAACCCCTCTGCCAAGTTCCAGGCAAATTTTTGGGATCTGCGTTGTTTTACCTGACCCAGTTTCACCTGCAATAATAACAACTTGATGCTTTTTAATGGCATCTAAAATAACGTCTTTTTTCTGGCTAACCGGTAAATTATCTGGATACACAATTTTAGGTGAGTTTAATCGTTTAAGTTCAACTCTTTGTTTGGCTTTCTCAATATCTATTTTAATAGCGTCAAGTACCGCAGAGCGCGATTTTTCGTTCTGGATCTTTGCAATACCTTGCACTCTTTTTTTCAGTAACCATTGGTCACGTAATGAAGTTTGTCCAATATCAGCGGTTAATGCTGTCAGTATGGATTTCACCTGTTAAATCCTTATCTTTAATAAGTTTCAATGCACGCTAGCCAATCCACTTCGCAATTTGTGAGGGCTAAATTTTGTTTTTATTTTTAATTGTTGTTATCACATGAAAATACCATCAATTTTTTTGAAGAAGGCTATCTAATTTTTTTCCTATCAATCAGTTACACCTCACGTATCATTACCAATAAAATTTCACCTAAACATAGAGGAACACATGAGTAAAGTATTACTATTGAAATCAAGTATTCTGGCTGACTATTCACAAAGCAATAAAATGGCAGATTACTTTATTCAACAATGGCAGGAAAAACACTCAGCAGATACAGTAACTGTACGAGATTTAGTCAAAGAACCAATTCCAGCGATTGACGGTGAAATTTTAGCAGCTTTTGGCCCAAGTGACACGAAAACAGAACAACAACAAGCACATTTGGACCTGTCAAATACGTTAATTGAGGAAATTAAAGCTCACGATATAATTGTTATTGCAGCCCCAATGTATAACTTTACGATTTCTTCCCACTTAAAACATTACTTCGACTTTATCGCTCGCTCAGGCCACACGTTTAAATATACAGAACAAGGTTCTGTCGGCTTATTAAAAGACAAACGTGCCTATATATTAACGAGCCGAGGCGGTATCTACAAAGACACACCAACAGACACCATGGTGCCTTATTTAACACTATTTCTAAATTTCATTGGTATTACCGACGTTGAGTTTATTTTTGCTGAAGGCACGTCGTTAGGCCAAGAGTCAGTCGAACGAGCGCATCAACAAGCACAAAGCCATATCAATACGATTATCGCTTAAGATCTAGACTTTCTAAGTAATATATTATTAAGACCCAAAACTACCATTGTTATATTTTGCGCACTTTCTGAGTGCGCTTTTTATTTCTTTTGTAGCCATTGACCATTAATTCCACGTACAAATTCCCCAGAGTTCGCCCTTTCTACGAGCTTCTGTCCTGCTATCCTTGCAACGTCATTAGTTTTTAGGTTATTTTTTGCAGCAATTTCGCTATATCTTTTTTCCCGTTCTTGGTTTATTTGCGCTGCTAGCTTGGTGGCCTCCTGATTATTTGTATTAATTGGAGCTAAATACCCTGACAATGTTTCCCCCAATAGGCCTGTTTCTTTGGCTTCATCCACTGTAATTGCTACAGCCTGAAAAGTAGTCAATAATGAACATAGCGCTAGTACTTTGATAATTCGACTCATTTGGGATTTACCTCTCCGAACAAATCACTATTTTCTTTTAATAATTCTTCTACTTGCCTATCCGCTTTTATTTGGATTTCATGTTCAATTTTTACGTTCATATTAATATTGATGGGCTTATCCGGTGTTGCGACCTCAACTCGTAAGCAAGCTGATAACAATAACGCAATCGATATAGCTGTAGTAAATTTTAATATTTTCACGTTCATTCTTATGCTCATTATAAATTTTTTTCCAACCACTCTTCTAAGGAGCTACCAAATCGTAAACTACGCCATAATTGAAAGATATTTTCTTCATGTTGATAATGCAAATGAACTTCACGTTTTTTCTTTTCTTGCGTGTTATACCCTTCAAGGATTGTTTTCATATTTAACAACCCTAAGTTTGTAACATTAACGTCTGTACGGCTGCGTTTTATTTCCAAATATTGTAGCCACCCCATAGCGGAACCCGCAGATATATTATCCTCTCGGATGGAATCAACAAATTGAGTATCTAACCGTAACGTTAATGGCCCACTATTTTCTAACCACCCATCTTTAACTATCCACTCTGGATTATTTAAATAAAAAGGTAACTCACCATTAACTTTACCTGAAACAGCAAATTGTGACACTTTTAATATGGTAAATAACTGACTAAGTTCAATCTGTCTTAATTTTATCGAGGAGGCATGGATTTGTGGCCAGCGCAGTAAATCCATCGATACCTCACCCCCTAAGGTTTTAAAGCCCACATTAGTCAGTTTTAACGGCATATTTTCCGTTGGTGGATATGAGCCAGAAAGATCGGCTTTAATATCCGTCAATTCAAATAAATTATTGAGCTGTTTAATACGTAACTCAACGGGCGCCTTCCCCCCTAAAGTCCAAGTACTTTGTTTTAAACGCCATGGTAAAACAAAGTCTAATCCTGATAACTCACCATCTTTTAACCAAAGGCTAGTATTTTCTACACGCCAGTGTCCTCCTGCAATAAAACCATCTTCTGGTGTTATTGAAAAAGCAGCTTGAGAAAATAATTTTCCTTGTTTTAATTCAATTCCAAGATCAGCAGGAATTAATGTTTGAAAAGCCGTGACTGACTGTTCAGGCCAACGCGCTTCCCCTCTTAATCTTTCTCCGTCCCAGCGCCCAAATATGACGATTGGCCCGACATCTTTAGTGCTTAAATCACCTTTAAGTTGAAATTCAGCGGGAGATTTTCCACTAAGATCCGCATTTAATGTAATTTTTGGTAGATAACTTTCAGTACCAAATTGCATTCGTTCACTGGTAAGCTGTAATTGTCCATTAAAATTGGCTTTATTCTGATCACGTTGCCAAACTAATGGCTTACTTAGTTGTAAACGCGGAGCCCTCATCGATAAGAGCCCATATTGTATTTGGTCAAACCCTGTATTTAAGCTATTTAATGTGATTAAAGTGTCCTGCCAACTCCCATTACCTTTAATATCCCAATTAGCCGATAATGACGGTAAGTTGGCATTTCCCCAATAATTCCAAAACCATTTTCCTTTATCCAAGGTGAATTTATCAGCTTTACCATCCAAATGAATATCAAAATCCCCCCAATATTGCTCTTTAATTTTTAGAATAGCTTGCAAACGCCCTGAAATGCCATCTTCACCTAACGATGTCCCCGCGAGTGGTAATCTAACTTCGTTAAGAACCAGTGTTTCAGAGAGACGGCCATAAGCTCTTAATAATGAACTGGATAAAAAAGAAACTTTTGGCGTGGCTAACTGGCCTGAAACCTTGGCTGGTAAATTAATATCCAGCACCATATCATCATATTTAACTTGGCCATGTAACCTAAAGTTAATATCAGCATCGAGTAAATTTATCTGGGTAGATGGCACCGCTAAGACAATATTGGCTTTCCCTTTCTTTGCTTGTGTGAGCATATTAATACGCCCAGAAAATACCATTTCACTTAATGTATTATTCCAGTTATCAACTTGAAGGCTGATACCGCCTTGTAAAGGAATATCTGCTTCTTTCCATTGCCACTTCCCTTGCGCTATTTGTATTCTAGAAGGCGATAGTAACCATGGTAAATAAAGCAATTCTTCCTTAGTGTCTGTATCCATGACACTAAGGACGCCTTGGTCATTCAACCAACTGAATTTAGCTTGTAAGAATTTTTCTGGGTTGATTAACTTAAAATAAGCATTCAGCTCGCCTTTTTCTGGAAGCTGATTTGCCATTAAGGGGAGTTGCACATCACCAAATAATTCTATTGTTTGCTTTTGTTCTGGTAGAAATGCTAAAAAATTTTGAATGACTAATTGGTGTTCCCTGTTTATTAAAGATGACAACCTTAAATTGTCGCCGCTAAAATCAAATTCTAGAGGGTTAGCCTGATTTTTACGTAACCAGATACTGCCTTGGTAATCACTCCATGGCTGTATATTGGCATTATTTATGACTAATGAAAAAACAGGAATATTATCAATAATATCTGCAATATTAATCGGATCATTATCTGTTTCATTCGTTGGCTCAAGAGCACTCAAACATTCAGTTTTAACATCAAGGGCATCCACAATAGCATGCAAGGGAAAGATTGAAAGCCTTGTGCTATTCAACTGAACTAATGTGCAATCATTTGCTGTTATACTGATATTTGCTATACCCAATTGGCCATGACTAATTCTTGGTTCTGAAAACGACAGTTTAAATGGCTTAGGAAGATAGTATGATGCAACAACAGGAGCCCAATGGGATATCGTTATCCATAAAAGTATTAAGAGAGCAATGCTTCCACCCAAAAAGCAGAGTAATATTCTGAATGCTCTTTTCATTAACTGCATTACTACGTCCCTTGTTTGAATTGTTCTGTAGCGCAAATGATAAATTTCAGCAAAATCGTCTCATTAAACGCGATACTAACAAAGATAAACCACATTCAATCGTAAACAGATACCTATTTTCTTAATTTATAGGTGATTTACAAACTTAATTGTCTTATTCTGAGTTTATATTTTGTAGGTACACCTTTTTACCTACTCTTTTCTAATTGGTTCCTAAAAATTGGAGTCTTTATGATGAAAATTGTTTCTTATAGTACCAAACAGTATGACCGCAAGCACATGGAACAAGTTAATCAAAATTCTGGATTTAATTTTAGTATTGAATATTTTGATTTTCCATTGACGGTTCAGACAGCGAAAAATGCTGTTGGTGCCGACGCTATCTGTATTTTCGTTAACGACGAAGCTAATCGTGCTGTTTTAGAAGAACTTGCCGCACTCAATATTCGAATTTTAGCTTTACGTTGTGCTGGCTTTAACAATGTTGATTTACAAGCAGCTAAAGAATTAGGTATCCAAGTTGTTCGAGTCCCTGCTTATTCTCCTGAAGCCGTTGCAGAACACGCAGTTGGGATGATGCTATGCCTTAATCGCCGGATCCACCGGGCGTACCAGCGTACGCGAGATGCAAATTTTTCTCTCGAGGGATTAACGGGGTTTAATATGCATAACCGCACTGCTGGCATTATCGGTACCGGGAAAATTGGCCAAGCGACGCTACGTATTTTAAAGGGCTTTGGAATGCGTTTACTCGCACATGACCCATACCCGAACCAAGCTGTTTTAGATTTGGGTGCTGAATATGTTGACTTAGATACTCTATATGAACAATCAGATATTATTTCTCTTCATTGCCCATTAACACCTGAAAATCATCACCTACTCGATGAAAATGCATTCAAGAAGATGAAAAATGGGGTCATGATCATCAATACAAGTCGAGGTGCGTTAGTCGATTCTGTTGCCGCCATTAATGCACTAAAATCACAAAAAATTGGCGCATTAGGTATGGATGTATATGAAAATGAACGTGATTTATTCTTCGAAGATAAATCTAATGACGTAATACAGGATGATGTTTTTCGTCGACTTTCTTCTTGTCATAATGTGTTATTTACTGGGCATCAAGCGTTTTTAACAGAAGAAGCATTAACAAGTATCAGTCAAACTACGCTAAATAATATCCGTCAAATTAGTTGTGGGGAAACTTGCCCTAATATTGTTAACGCATAGTTGGATCTGGGATTATGAAACGCCTAATTCCACTTACTATTTTGGGTTTATTGCTAGCAGCATGCCAAACTCATCAAGTCAATGCGCGTAATGATGACCAAGCACTTGAAAATAAATTGATGCACCACCGTTTTATTTTAACTGAAGTAAATGGTAAGACGATTAACAGTAAACAGACCGCCCCTTTCCTTGCTTTTGGCGAAAAAATGTTTGTTTCTGCATCAATGTGTAATGATTTCAACGGATTTGGCAATATCAAAAACGCAAAAATTACCGTAAAAAATTTAAGTAGGACTGAACTCGAATGCGTTGATGAAGATTTATCCAAATGGGATTCAATGATAAATCGAGCACTGTCTGAAGGTGCGATAATTTCATTGAAAAACAACAAACTAGTGTTAACTCAAGGCCATTACAAGTTAGTATATACACTACGCGACTACGTCAATTAACGAATACAACCCGCCTCTTTTAGAGGCGGTAAACGTTTGCCAAAAAACACTAAACTGGCAGCTAGATAGACTATTTAGCCTTATCAAATAACAAATTAATATTCGAAGATTTTGCAATTCGTTCCATATAGTTGCGAATGTTTGTGCTAAATGCTAAGTGCTCAACTATGCTCAAACTACGTAAAGTTGGAAAAATAATAAAATCATTAATATCAATGACCTCCCCCCGTGTTTCTAGCCACGCATCTAATAACGACAGTTGGGGCTCTAATTCAACTAGCAGCGTATGCGTTTCTTTTTTAAGCTCGTTTAAATCACCATAAGATTTTGATGTTCTAGCGATATATGCAGCTCTGGCTTCTGCTGTACTAATTTCAGGGAAATCAGTTTGTGTAAAACGTGGTGTCACAAGCTTATATACCACAGCAGAAACCGCTTTAGACCAAGCCTCTATTTCAGGGGTTATGTTTCCTCCTGCATATTTAGGTTCATTAATGCTATCTACATAATGCACAATATCTAAGCTTTCAGGTAAATAACTCCCATCATCTTTTTGTAGAATAGGCAGCATTTTCCGACCAATCATTTTTGTCGGTGTTTCGATGTCATCATCGAATAACACAATTTGCTCTACCGCTAACTTTTTTAAACCAAAAATCATTCTTGCTCTGACACAAAATGGGCAGTGATCATAAATATATAATTTCATTGTTAACCTCGCTAGTTTGGTATTAAAAGCCCAATAGGTTTTATACAGTATACTTCAGTGCCCATATTTATGCTTTATCACGCTTATGAAATTTTGTTTATCACTAAGTAATATAAGTATATTAGAGTGCACAAAATCCCAATCATAAAATATATAACGTGGCACAATATACTCAACAATGACAACATCTGAGAAAAATATGTCGCTAAACTCTATCGCAATTATCCTTTTTGATAATTTTGAAACCCTTGATGTCATGGGGCCTGTTGAAGTATTTGGTAGCTTAAAAGATTGCCAAATTGTATTTATCTCACCTTCAGGAGAGCCCATGCGCAGTTCTCAGGGAGTTACACTTAATACCTTACCTATTCAGACCCCTTGCTATCAATGTATTTTGATACCTGGAGGGCAAGGTACTCGCTCATTATCGAAAAATGATCAGTATATTCAGTGGCTAAAAAAACAAGCCGAGTTTGCAGAGACTGTCATTTCCGTTTGTACTGGCTCCGCACTTCTTGCTCAAACGTCTCTTTTAAATGGCTTTAAAGCTACGACAAATAAGCTATCTTATCAGTGGGTAACTTCTCTTAATAACCAAGTGTTATGGCAACCGAAAGCTAGATGGGTTCATGATAATAAGTTTTATACTTCATCAGGCATTAGTGCAGGTATTGATATGTCATTACAGATTATTTGCGATTTTTATGACCAAAGTATTGCAAGTAATATCGCACTTAAAATGGAATACATATGGAATCAAAATGCTAAACATGATCCATTCTCTAAGTAATCATTTAAGATGATTTAAGATTGTATTTAATATCAATTAAATTGGTATATGATTAATATTATTGATCTGTACCTTTATTTTTAAAAAACGATTATTTAGATTAAATCAGCCAAAACAAAAAATTAACATTTTAAAACGATATATTAACTTTATCACTATAACACCAGCATTATAACAAAAACCGTAACCAAATGATTTTAAATAAAAATTTCAGAAAGATTGAGAGGCAGAAATAAAATATTAAAAATTAAATTTAAAGACCTCACCGTGGGGAATAATAAATATAGATATTTTTACTTATGTAATTATAATAACCACATCATAAATAATGTTATTATACTGCAAATGAACAAGTTATAAATAGAGATTCTCATCACAATTATGTTCATAAAAACTTTTAAATTCATTTGTTTTTTAATATACTATCGAGCGTAATTTAAATTAAGTGCATTAAATAATAATCTTTCCTATAAATTGAGGATGTCATATGGACATTCATACTATAATTGGTATTAAAATAAAAAACCGGAGAAAAGAACTCGGTCTATCAGGCGCTAATTTAGCTGAGAAATTAAATTTAAGCCAACAACAAATATCACGTTATGAAAATGGTATTAACAAAATTCCAATTAATCATTTAGTTGATATCGCTGAAGCATTAAATTGCCCGATTGAATGGTTTTTTCAAGGTTATACAAGCGGACTAAAAATTGAAAAAAATGATGAATTTGAACAATCAAATAAAGAGCGACAGTATACTGCAGAAAGCATAATCGTTGATTTAAAATGATTTTCCTATAATAATTACGTATTATCATTTTGAATGACAGAATAAAGGTTGAGTCTAAATATGAAATCAACCTTTATTATTGAATAAGATATTTTTAATAATTAATCATATGTAATATCAAAGCGCATTTGAGCATAAACCTCTCCCGGTGTAGTTCTATCTTCATATTGAAAATAACGAGCAGTAAGTTCTATATCGATATCTTTAGTATCATTATTATTTAATGATGCTACATGATATGGGCGGCCAAAATTGATTGGGCTTTTATCTTTTCGCTGTATAACTTGAACACCAATTCCTTTTGCTGGGCTATATGTGCTTTGGTTTGCTAAAACACCATTGACTTGAGTACCCGTTGCTTTAATTCCGCTAAAAGTCACATCAATATTAGTTTTTCCTGTAAAACTAGTACCACCACTACATTTCAATTTTATTGTAAAATCTTTTTCACCTGCAGGCTGGTCTCGCGCTGTTAATTGAACTCGTTTTATAGGGTCTAACATTACATTTTGATTTTCACCACTTGTCACTTGGCAGGATGGCGAAACGATAGTAATAGCATTTGCATCTAAATAACTAACTAAGATTGGACTGTTATTAGGTTTATATCCATAAGTAGTATAGATACCACTTGCGAGTGTTCCGGTTCCTGTATATTTAGCCGTTTTTATTATACTTAACGTAAAAGTAGAATCATTTAATGACATTGGGGTACTATAATATCCCACATCTATAGGAAAAGTACTTGGGTAAGTCATAGAATGCTGCCGACCCGATGAGCGGTGGAATTTTAAACCAATACCTTCAACATTCGTTTGATACACTTTTCCACCAATATCACGTAGGTCAGGCATCACGACTTCAGCCTCAATATTCACCTTTCCACGGCACCAGAGGTAAGTTTGATTGGTATTCATTGTATAATCTTGCGTTTTAATTACACTACCAACCGGGAGGTTAGGATCAACAACTATTTTTCCTAGCCTCATATCTACTCTATATGCAGGCTGGTTCGTTCTTTCGCAACTATTCCTATTGATACGTTCTGTCCACCAATTGTTTGCAGATACTCCATTTGCGGTAAATAGTAACCCTACCCCAATATACCAAAACCATTGATTTTTTATTGACATAGAACTTCCTTACTATTTCCTGCAGCTAATGAGAATGTACATTGACCTTTATCCCACGTAATAATGGCATTAGTTGCAATTTCACTGCTAATGAACACCATACCACCTTGCCCAACAATACCGATTGACTCACCTTTTTGGTCTGTCACATTAGCGCCAAATGGTAGAGGTTTGTTATTAGGCCTTTTAACGTTATAAATCACATTTTTTTCAATCTTAGTACCAAATTTAACCTTAACAACACTACCTTCATAAGGAACTATTTGTGATGACATATTTTCAAAAATAATATCTTCGGAACTGCCTTTCGGGTCAATTTCGATTTTATTAGTGCGATAAGCCCTTACATAAGGCGCAATAGCGTAACCATGACTATCAATTGTCGTCCCCATCGCCCCTACCACTGATGCACCTTCTGCGCCTTTCGCCTCAATCAATGCAATTGTGGTTGCATTATTCGGCGTTAGCGTTATTCCACCAGAGTGCAAAACTAATGACCCATTTGCGCCTACACCATATTGGCGATAACCTTCACCTTGGCTGTAATTCGCATTTGTATTGGCTGACGATGTACGGTAACTAGTATTAAGACCGATATTTTTCGCACCACCATTTGCAACTGAGGTATTGATACCGTATGTCCAATTGTTATCACGGTCAAACGTACCACTGGTTCCTATTTGGCTACTTCCGAACTTTTCATTATTAAATGTAGTATTTGACGTTAAGGTAGATACCTGATTCTCTCCCCAATAAAGAGGAATACTCAAGTTCACACCGATCCTGTCATCTTTTTTATCATGACTATTTTGTGTATACACCCTCATAAATGACAAACCATATGAAAGGCGATTGATGCTATTGTTGTAACTTAGTTGGTATTGTTTTTCTGTTCCTGACTTATCCCAATAACTTGAAATACGCCCCATGAAATAAATTCCACCATAACCTTCAGGTAAATTTTGGTTAATAGTGTAACTGAAACCATTTTTTTCACGCCCTAATGTATCGACAACGCCACGTTTATCGTTATCAATGGCATAAAGTGCATTATTAATATTGTAATAATCTTTCGTAGAATATCGATATGCTGCTAACACAAGGTTTGTGTCTGTTTCAGTGAATAACTTATTAAATGTAAAACGATAACTTTGCCCATAATCTGTACGATGATTAAATACAATACGAGATTGCGTTACATCAATTGCAACCGCACCAATCCCAGTATTAATACCGCTTCCTAACAAATAAGCTTGGTAATCATCAAAAGCAGTGACCCCACCATAAAGAGTAAATGTATTATTAATCCCATGCTGAAGAGTCGCTTGCATAACAAAAGGACGATTTCTTAAATTTTCAGAATCAGATTTACCACCCGCTATTTGGTAACGCGTAAACCCTGGACGTAATAATTGTGCTAACGAAGAATATGGCACACTAAAATTAGTCTCACTACCATCAGCCTCTTTTACTGTAACATTCAAATCATTACCATAGCCGGATGGATAAACATCATTCAAACTAAATGGCCCAGGAGACACGGTTGTTTGATAAATAATATTGCCATTTTGCCGAATCGTCACTAAGGCATTACTTTGAGCGATCCCTCGAATTTCGGGCGCATAAGTTGTCATCCCATCTGGATACATATTGTCATCAGTTGTTAGCTTTACACCTCTCAAGCCAAAACTATCAAATAGGTTACCATCCGTATAAAACTGCCCAACCGTCGCTTTTGATTTTAATGCAGCAATGGGTCGCTGAAGATAGGTTTGATTACTGTTCCAGTCCGACCCCGCAGAGCGCTGCCAACTCAAATTTCCTATATGTTTCAGTAGCCAACCATCATAGCTCAAGCCAGCATTAACGCCTAAATAAGCGCTAGAGCTGTCTGAGCCTTGGTTTCCACTGATATGGCTATCATAGTAATTAGCCATATAACCAATATTTAACGCAGGAATTCCTGTTTCCCAAAATTGGGGAGAGACATAACCACGAGAAATTTTTTGTTCATATATTTGCGGTACAGAAATATCTAAACGAAGTGTCGACGTATGAAATATATCTTTAACTTCTTTGTCACTGTTCCACTCATCCAATGGCAGGCAAGTGTCACTGTTTTTATCAATTGATGGATTAAATTTTTCAGTATCAATACCTAAGTTTGAAAGTAACTCTGGGGTGTAACAAACCCCTAATTGTTTATTTTTTTGTTCTTCAAAATTAAGTTCGTAACGCCCTTTCCAATCATTATTCGTGTATACATCAACTGAATACTTTCCTGGGCTAATCCCTGTGGCATTAAAGCGATCTAAGTCAACATTGTCTTTACTTCCCATGATAAAGCCACTGTTGAATTCATAGGTTTCTTCTTCCGCTGATGCATAGAATATGGGAACAATCCATGACGTAATAAAGCAGACTACAGAGAGTGTATTGCTATATTTATTGTTTAACTCTCGCTGTTTCATTATATATTCCTATTTTGCAGTTAGAGTCACCGCAACATCTGAACCATAGTCATTAATATTGTTAACAACAACCTTACTACCTGACTTAATTGCCTGCTTTAATTCAACTAATGTCTGATTTTTGGGTTCTATCAAAACAGTCTTATCTGTGAGGCCTACTTTCCCATCGGTGGATATTTTTGTAACCGTAATATAAAAAGGTGTTGGATTTTCAATAACAATATTCTTACCATTTGTTTTGATAACTAACTGTTCAGGTGCTAATTCTCGGCTACCTAGCCCAACAGGTCGGTAGAAGAACTTAAAACGAGAGCGAATTGCTAGTTGTAAAACATTCTGCATTTCTCCATCTTTGCCTTTTACGGTAGGCGGAATATCGAGAATATTGAGCCACCATAAGCTTTCCCTATCTTGAGGAATTTGCCCTTTATCCATCAACTTTATGCGTAAATTTTGACCACCCTTTGCTTCTACTCGAGAAACAGGAGGGGTAATTTGAAATGGGGTTTTTATCGTATCAGGTGTTTCTGATGCATTACCTGTATCAAGCCAAGCTTGAGCAACCGCTGGACGTGCTGCCGTATTTGAAAGTTGTACTGTGATCTCTTTCTCATCTCCAGGGTAAATAAACCTCGTACCATTAACAATTATATTGTTAGCAAACGAATTAATACTGAAGATAAAGCAACATGCTAATACGATAGCTTTCATTTAAACCTCAAAACATAAAAGCGGCAGTGTTCTACCGCTTATTGCAATAATATCGATTAGTGTTTCACTACAACGTTAATAACACTAATTTAAAACAACCAACCTATTCTTATTGGTAAGTGATTTCGTAAGTTGCGTAGCTTTTTACTTCACCCGCAGTAACTTCTGTTGGTTTATCGGTGATATAACCTACGTAATATTGGAAACGTGAACCTTGGTCAATTTGAGTAATAAGCTCAGATGGCTGTTGTTTGTCACCACCTGGTACGATGAATTTTTTAGCGTCATCAGCCGATAAAACAAATTGGATATTCTTCGCACCAGTAGAATCGGTATTCGCTAAATAGCCTAATTTTTCGCTACCACTTAATAAGTTACCACCAGTCCACACCACACCGATCGTTTTAGCATTGCCACCAACTGATGTTGCAGAACAGTTAGTCACATCAATTGCAAATGTTTTTGGTTTTAATAATGTACCTTTACCACCTGCTTGAACTTCTTCTAATGAAATTGGTGCTAAGTATACGCTTGCATCGCTACCTTGACCGTCAACAGAAACAGTACAAGAAACATCAGTTACTTTACCGTTAAAGTTAACTTGGCCACCGCCAACTTTATTTGCTGCGTTAGCTGTTGATAAGCCGATGATTGTTGTAGCAACCGCAGTCAGTAGTACTTTCTTCATTTTCATTTCCTAATATGAGATTTTTATTCTTACATTTAAACGAACTTATTAAGCTTTCATTTTGGTAAATAAGGAAAATAGATGTTCTACCGTATATTGAATACAGTTAGTTATTTATGTTTCATTTTTAAACCATTTATTTAATGCAAGTAAATGTCTTTCTTAATTAGTCCTATTTAGAATTTATAATCATATGCTCTATATGATTTCGAAGAGAGGATACATAATAACTTAAGTTTTATTAAATCGTTTTTTCCATCACTTATTTATTTTTTGATAGGTATAAGCTATCAAAAGCAATCTATTGATTGGGTTGCTTGATGTTTAGATTTAACTAACTTACTCGCGCTAAGATTAATATTTAGATTTTAATGTATTGAAATTGGCCATTGCATAACATTAAAAACTAACAAAATAGAAATTACAGATTATTAGAAATAACAAAAATCATTATATTTATATTGAATATATAATTTCATTCATACTTTGATACTTTTTGTTGCAGAATGACCATGAAATTCATCAATTACTGAACATCAACTCAAGAGACTAACATTAATTAAATTAATGATTCATTCTTAATAAGAGTATGACATATCTAAAAATGACAAATATTGAATTCCGAATTATTATGCTTGAATATCAAAATAACACAGCAAGAGTGTATATATGCTCTTTTGTATTAACAGTCAGCTTTGGTTGTTATTAAAATTTTAAAATATGCTTTTTAACGAGGTAAATATCTATTTTAATCAAAATTTCAAAATAAATGAAACGGACGAAATAAATCTGATAGAAGAATTAGTGATAAAATCGCAATATAATTCTTTACTCATTCAACTTGATATTGAAGTGAAAACTGAAATATCAAATTATTTAGTTGAGCCTATGTTAAAAAAAATTATCATTATTTTTGATATAGAATAAGAAAACTTGATTAACTGTACAAACTATAAACTGCGTTACGTCAATTTTCTCTTTTTATAACCATATGAAATCAATGATATTTTCTTAAAACGAACACTTTATAAAAAGGTGATCTACATTACAAATTTTGACATTAGGAATATTCCTAAATCACTCATTCCGTGTGTTAAAGTGTGATCTAATACAAAAAGTCATCAATAAAAGATGCTTTTTCCTTCTGCTATTTTTCTACTATCAGGCAGTTTAGCGTCTTTTTAGTGAATCAATCGTTCTAATAAGCCCACTTTATTTAGCAATCACATAACATAAGGTAGCTGTTTCTGTTTTCGTACTACAAATTACCGATTATGTGACATTAAAGGATAAAAATATTTTATATCAATAATTTACCATAAAAACACGATGACTCCCTTACCAAATCCATATGAGGCCATCAAAATATCGCAAAAAAGCCTTATGATGTGTCTACTAAGTATTTTACATGTATATAAACATAGTTATCTCGTTGATCAAACTATGAAAACACACTTAACACTGGCAGTTATACTGGATAATAGTAATATCGGCTAATTTCGAGAAATGATTAATATAGAATAGAAAAATTATTAGAGGGGAACTACAGCAAAAATCTCACAAAATATTTCTGCTGATGGCAGTTAAGAGGTGAAAGATTGACTAGTGTTTGTTCTGGCGGTATAGAGCCCATTCTTCTACTCTTTCACCTGATGGTAAAATACAGTACCCTACTTGCCCATCCGCTGTATTTTCAATTTCTACTGTCCCCCCAATTTGCTCACAATATACTGATGCAGGATTTGCTATGCCTACACTCTTTGACTCCATTTCAGTTTCATTGGAAACACATCCAGAAATAATAGCCAAACCAGCTAACACAAGTATTTTTTTCATAAGAAATATTCTCTAGGTTAAATTAAAATATTTATTTATTATAACTGAGTGAAACTAATATAAACTCAATTTTATTCGAAAATAAAACAATATCGCATTAAGTGTTCAATATTATATCAGCAACGGCTAATAAATTACTTTAGCCTAAAATTCTTTATCATTAGCAGCTATTTATTACTTCAACACCCTAAAAAATATGATTTATTTCATTACTTGTTACTGCTTGTCTTAGTTTTATCTGGTTTAGCATACTGGAGCTTGTCCGCATTATTACCTAGAGCTTTTGCTATCAGCTACTTTATTTATTTTTAAGAGTAATTATTGGTGTTCTGCTTATATCTATCAATATCTGGATTATATTAACCATATTAGCTAACGTATTATGCCCATCCGTCTATTGGCAAGACATCCCCCATTTTACTTGCGTCGTTTATTGTCAAATAGGACAATTAGAACGCCAAAAAATGCGACTAACAAACTACCAATGATATAATTCTGTCTATCAAATGCCAGTCCTGTATCTTTCACACTCTCCCCATATACAATAGGAATGCTGACATCCATATTGTAAGAAATAATTGCAGTAACGAGACCAATAATTGTGAGCACCACCCCAAATGTTTTCATTTCTATCCCCTTATGTCGCTTTTACCAAAACAGATTAGCCAAGTATTTTGAGAAAAGCAAAATGAGAAGTCACAAATTATAATATTTTCTTAAATGAAAACTTTGCAGCTTAGCCTATAACGCGTAAGAATTAGTGGGTGGACAGTTTTAAAGATAGATTTTCATATACTCAAACTTTATGTCAGGAACGATAATATTAGAGGGTTAACATCGAGTATTTATTAGAAATAATTCTTATTATTAATAACGCAAATAACCACACCCAGTCTGAGTGTGATTATTATTACTATTTACTTTCGTATAAAACAGCATGATACCGCGATTAAAATGTATAGACCATCATCAATGCAGCTTGGCTAAATTTTTCAAAAAAAGAGAATATTGCAGGCAAAATGGCAATATTTAAAATGGCAAATAAGCCTACTGTTGGCAAAGATATTTCCATAATGATTTACTGTATATTTGAGATATTACTACTAGCCTCTTCCTATCATGGGTCTATTCATTATATGTTCCTCCCAATCCACCACGTCAATTTCTCTAACAGCAATATGACGAACAGACACACCTTCATTATGCATTGCCGCTTTAGATCCTGTTTTTAATGGGTGCCAGGCAGGAAGCGATTTTCCTTCTAATAACAAACGGTAAGCGCAAGTACTTGGCAACCATTCAAATGTTTCTAAGTTATAACGGTTAAGCTTTATGCAATCCGCTTCATAGCTGAAGCGGTCTTCATAATGCTTACACTGGCAAGTTTTTAAATTTAGCTGATTACAGGCGACATTAGTAAAATAGATTTCATCTGTATCTTCATCCATTAATTTGTGCAAGCAGCATTGCCCGCAACCATCACAGAGAGATTCCCATTCTTCATCTGTCATCTCATCTAAAGTTTTAACTTGCCAGAACTGCGACATAATACTTATTAATCCTATACTTAAATAACCCGTGTAGTCAGCGAGTGATCATTAATTGATAATTTTAGCATATCACCAGAAGCTAATGGGCCAACACCTTCAGGTGTTCCCGTTAAGATGACATCCCCTGCTCGTAATGTGAAAAAGCGGGACATATAGCTAATCAGCGGTAAAATTGGTGTGATCATATCACGCGTCGAGCCCTCTTGGCGAACTTCACCATTAATTTCCAGTGAAAGCTGAACATTTTGTAAGTCATTCGGGCTACTAACAGGAATAAAACCGGAAATTGGGCATGAACCATCAAATGATTTGCTTTTTTCCCATGGCTGACCTGCTTTTTTAAATTTAGCTTGCAAATCACGTAAGGTTAAATCCAATGCAACTGCATAACCTGCAATAGAGCGTGATACGCGGTCTTCATCTGCATTTTTTAATGGCATACCAATTAAAATCGCCATCTCAACTTCATGATGCACAGCACCAAAATCTTTTGGAATAACAATTGATTGAGTAATATCACACAAAGCAGTCTCTGGTTTAATAAAAATAACGGGTTCTTCTGGTGTCGCAGACCCCATCTCTTTTATATGCTTTGCGTAATTACTACCAACACAAACAACTTTATTTGCAGGGAAATCAAGTAACGCACCTTGCCAGTCACGATGTTGATACATAATAGTACTCCTATTATCGTTATTGTATTTTATTAGCGATACCATCTGCCATCATGCATACACTCAATGCAAAATAATATGAGCGGTTCCAATGCATAATGGTACGGAAATTTTCAGTCACTAAAAATGCTCTACCTTCAGGATCATCAGGGATAACCACCCAGGTTTTTACGTCTGAAGATAATTGAGCAAATGCAGGTAATGTAACGCCTAACTCTTGCCATTCACGAACAGATTTCCCTTGTTCCGCTTTTACGCCTTCCAACGTTTTATTAAAACCTGTGGGTAAATTAACTTGGTAGCCCCATGGTAATTGAGCTTGCCAACCTTCTGTTGATAAATAATTAGCAATAGATGCAAACACATCTGATTTATTATTCCAGATGTCCATTTTACCATCACCATCGCCATCTGCTGCGTAAGACAAATAAGAGGTTGGCATAAATTGGCTTTGGCCCATGGCACCAGCCCATGAACCTTTGAGCTGTTGATCTTCTGGAATATAACCTTTGTCCATTATCTCAAGTGCAGCTAATAATTGCTTGCTAAAAAGCGCTTCTCTACGGCCTTCAAATGAAAGTGTTGCAAGTGCAGAAACAACATCTTCTTTACCTTGCGAGCGCCCAAAACCACTTTCTAATCCCCATAACGAAACAATGAACTGAGGTGGGACGCCATATTTATCACTGATAGCATCTAGAGTGGATTTATTTTCTAAATATTTGTTATAGCCAGCATTGATACGCGATTGTGGGAGTACATTTTTTAGATAGCTTGCTAACGTAACCGTCGCCCTTTTCTCTGGTTGGCCTTTATCTGCTTTCACAACACGCTCAATAAAATGAATATTAGCAAAAGCGCGTTCAATGGTGGCAGGTTTAATTCCCTGAGCAATAGCATGTTCTTTCAGTAATTCCACATAAGCAGGAAATTGTGATGGTTCACGTTGTTCAATAGGGAATGCTTTATCTAAAGCAGCGACTTCTTGGGCTATAGCCGCATTTTGTTCTGCGGTAATCGGGTGAGTAACAACTGATTCATTCCGTGTTGCAGAACAACTTGTTAAAAATAAGCCAGCGACTAATGTATATAATAACGTTGGTTTCATTCGTCTCCTCCAGACTATCTTTGCTTTTCAGGATTTTCTTAATTTGCTTTAGTTATTCAGTTCTTTATGTTCTGAAAGCAAATCCTCCACCGGAGGTGGGAATTGTAAGTAATAACCAACTTCTAAGAGGTCTAATTTAACCTTTGCCAAGTCAGCATTGGCGAGCCTTTCACGCTTATCTAATGAGATAAGCATGGCAAATTGAGGTGTTCCAAATTGAGCTAATAATTCATCAGGAACACGTGAAAAATCATCTTTCTTCTCAATATAAAGATAAGTTTGGTCACGCTTAGGGCTTCTATAAATTGCACAAATCATTATATTTAACTCTTTTTCTTAGTTCATTAGCTTGCTTGAAGTATATAGTAACTATAACATGCTATTGTTTTACAGAATATCTTCACCCGAGGATTGTTTCGGAAATTTTAATTTGCTGAGTCTGGATAGATGCCACAATCGCCAATAGAACTTAAAGGCAGCAGTTTTACTCTTTCAGTTATTCACTTATACAGTGAAGAGCCTAAACTCATCAAAAAAGCGCTGCAAGATAAAGTAAATCAGGCTCCTGATTTCTTTAAAAATGCCCCTGTCGTGATTAACATTGCTGAATTATCCCCAAATGCCGATTTACAGAGTATTCATAAATCTGTTATTTCTGCGGGATTACGTATTGTAGGGATCAGTGGATGTACTGACCCACAGATACGGCAAAAAGCAAACGATGCGGGTTTACCGATATTAAATGAAGGTAAAAGTCAAAAGCCTGTTGAAATTCAGCCTGAACCTCAGACTGCTACAGTTCAAACTGAACCTTTATATCGTAAAACTCGCATTATCAATACTCCTGTTCGTTCTGGGCAACGTATTTATGCACCAAATAGTGATCTGATCGTCACAAGCAATGTTAGTGCAGGTGCAGAACTGTTAGCAGATGGTAATATCCATATTTATGGCGTGATGCGAGGCCGTGCTTTAGCTGGAGCCTCTGGTGATATTGAAAGTCAGATTTATTGTACTCATTTGCAAGCTGAGCTGGTCTCAATTGCCGGTGAATATTGGCTGAGCGATCAAATCCCTGCTGAATTTCTCGCCAAAGCAGCTAAACTTTGTTTAGTTGATAATAAACTTAACATCGAATATTTAAATTAGACCTTATTTACAAGGAATTATTCATGGCACGCATAATTGTAGTGACTTCAGGTAAAGGTGGCGTTGGTAAAACCACTTCAAGCGCGGCCATAGCTACTGGCCTGGCACAAAAAGGGAACAAAACGGTAGTGATCGATTTTGATATCGGCCTACGTAACCTTGACCTTATCATGGGGTGTGAACGTCGAGTAGTCTATGACTTCGTAAACGTTATTCAAGGTGATGCAACCCTTAATCAGGCTTTAATCAAAGATAAGCGCACCGAAAATTTATTCATTTTACCTGCTTCACAAACACGCGATAAAGACGCGTTAACTCGCGAAGGCGTTGGCAAAATTCTTGACGAATTGAGTGATGACCTTGGTTTCGATTTTATTGTTTGTGATTCCCCTGCGGGTATTGAAAGTGGTGCCTTAATGGCACTCTATTTTGCTGATGAAGCCATTATTACTACCAATCCAGAAGTTTCTTCCGTTCGTGACTCTGACCGTATTTTAGGTATTTTAGCGTCAAAATCACGTCGCGCAGAAAAAGGCGATACGCCAATTAAAGAACACTTATTATTGACACGCTATAACCCTGGACGTGTAACTCGTGGCGATATGCTAAGCATGGAAGATGTCCTCGAGATCCTCTGTATTCCTTTGATTGGCGTTATTCCTGAAGACCAATCTGTACTGCGCTCTTCTAACCAAGGTGAGCCGGTCATTTTAGATACAGAATCTGATGCAGGCCAAGCCTATGATGATTGTGTTGCGCGTATTTTAGGTGAAGATCGCCCTATCCGTTTCATTGAAGAAGAGAAAAAAGGTTTCTTAAAACGCCTATTTGGGGGGTAAATAATGGCTTTATTGGATTTCTTTCTGTCGAGAAAAAAAACGACAGCGAATATCGCAAAAGAGCGATTACAAATCATCGTCGCTGAACGTCGCCGTGGTGATAGTGAGCCCCCATATCTTGCTGATATGAAACGCGATATTTTGCAGGTTATCTGTAAATATGTGCAAATTGACCCTGAAATGTTGTCATTGCAATTTGAACAAAAAGACGATGATATTTCTGTTTTGGAATTAAATGTCACACTTCCTGAAGGTGATGAAATTAAAACCACGACAGTAGAAAAATAATTCGCAAAGAAGCCGCTATACATTATGGCGGCTTGCTTTTTTACTATGTAATTTGCCCTGATTAGCCAGAAGTTATGTTTTAATCCTTTTATAGCTTAAATTTAATTTCCAACGTGTGCTGTTTTCTTAGACCTTCCGGTGGCACTCCAACAGAGCGGCTCTTTAGTGTTGCAGCTAATGCGGCTTCGTCCAGTTGAACATGCATAGAAGACTTTTCAATACTCACCTTTGTGATCTCCCCCAATGGCGTAAGCGTAAAATTCACCAGAACCGTTCCTTGAACATTGGTATTTCTCGCTTTTCTTGGGTAACGTTTATGTCGTTCAATTTCACTACGTAGTTTATCAATATAACTTTGGTAGTTTGAATCTGTTGCGTTTCCTACCGAGGTCGTCCTTTGTGCTCCCGCTTGGCCTGCTGCATAAGATTGGCTATCGTTTTTACCTACACGCTGTTCTTGTTTTACATCATCACTTTTTTGTTTCTGTTCTTTCTGCTTAATCACTTTTTTATTTGGTTGTTTTTGTTCTTTTTTCTCGATAATTTTTTTTTGTTTTTCTGACGCTTTATTTTCATCACTATGTATATTTTTCTTATTAGCAACTTTAATTACAGCATTTTCATTTTGTTGTGACTCTGCAAGTAAGCCTCCCACTAGCTTATTATTTAATGTGACGTCATTTGTTTGTTTTTCAATTACATTTTGTGTCAATGCAACAGAGACGATAGCCGCATATATTGGCGTGTAAATTTGTGCAGAGCGTGTTTTCTCTATATTTAAACAATAAAAAACGATGCCAAAATGAAATAATAAAGAAACCATCACAGCAAAATTAAAACGTAAAGTAATCATTTTAATATCCCTAATAGCCCCCTCACCAATACATAAATGCAACAGTATCAGCGAAGGGGGATCCTTTTTAGAAACGACTGGTGATATTGAAACGCACAGTCCTACCCGGTGCAGGCATCATACTGCGGGTTAATGGGTCTATATAATATTCATCAAATAAATTGGTGGCTAATAATTCAAATGCTAGGTCTTTATTAAACTGATAATTAACATAAGCATCAGCGGTAAAAACAGCATTCCAACTCATCGGGTCATTGTTTAATGGCGCATACTGGTACGGGTATTTATCCATCATTTCCGCTTCATCTTCATTTTTTGCTTTGCTGTGATAACGCAAACGACTCCCCACTTCTAAACGTTCATCTAAGAAACGCAGACCAAGGTTGGCATGGATGCTGTACTTAGGCTGCAGTTGAGTACGCAAATAGCCACCAGGGAACCCTGCTGTTGTACACTCTGAGCCACCAAATTTGTTATAGGGGTCCATTACCATCAGTGAAACTTCATCACAAACCTCATTTTTCAAGCGGTAATCCACACCTAAGTCACCGAATACCCAGCCATTATCATAACGCGCCAACAGTTCCAAACCGGCCGTATTATGTTTATCAACCTGCGTAAAGACTAATCTGTCGTTCCTATCAAATGCGTTTGTGACAACCGTGTTATAGTAGTTTATGCGTAAATCAGCATGGTTTTCTGCTGCGACGAGACCTTGGAAATTACGCACATATCCCAGTTCTATCGTATGGCTGCGTTCTGGCAAATAAACCGGTGGTGTGTAATTCGGCTCTCTTCCCCCCGAAAAACCAATAGTGTCTTCAAAGATACTTGGCATCCTAACGGTTTCTAAATAACGCCCAAATATTCGATCGTTCTCTGTTAAGTAAATTGTTGCCCCTAATGCCGGAGCCCAAGCTGATTCTTCATTTCTTTTCGGCGATTTAAATTTTTGTTTATTGGAATATTTCACTTCATCATACCCGTTATTAGTAATATCTGCTTTTCGGTATTTTTTTGCTTTTAAGCCTGTTACGGGGTCAATTATTTCTTCTTTTAAATCAATCTCGCCGTTATAGAATGGATTATTTTTTCGTATAAACCGGTTATTTTCATCCACCTTCCATTTTACTATATTGTTTCTTTCTGTAATTCTAAACTCTGAATTTTTTCTATTTACATCCATTCGATAACGAGCATACATTAATGAATCTGCTTTCATATTTAGTGCTTTTTCGATAAAAATTCGCCTTTCATAAGGTCTTTCTGCTGTATCTTTAAATGTCTTCCCTTTATCATCAACATACTCTTGTATGACTTGGTACTCTTTCTCACTTAATACACGAGAGAGTCGAAAATTTCTCGCCGTTATATGGCTATAAGGTGCATAATTTATATCTTTAGCCGCAATGCGTCTCTCTTTTAATAAATCCCTTGACCAGTAGCTAATATATTGAGCCCCTGCATTCAGACTTAACCAATCAGTAGGCTGCCAATCAAAGCGAATAGTCCCATTATATTCCCGACGTTTACCTTCCCTAGGGATAGCTCGGAACATGTTACCCTTTGGGCTAGAATCCGAATTAAAGATATCTTCACGGCTACCAATGGTTTCATCAATTAAGCTCCCCATTAACGTTACTTTAAATTCAGGTGTAATTTGAAATTTATTAGATAATGAAACACCATAGCGATCGTTTAGTTGGTTTAATTTAATCCCATCAACTAAGGTGCCATTGATAGCAGGATTTTTAGCTACATTTTTATCTCGACCAAATTCATAATTCCAATCCCTTTCCATTGGTTCCCTAGGTTGGCCACCTGCGGTATTTGAATTTAAATCCGTTTTTGTCAACCAATAGCCTAATCGAAAGTCAATCCAACCAATGGACTCAGGTTTGAACGAATAATTGGCGTAAAAAGTATTTAGCGCCAAGTTAGCTAAAGGCCATTGTGGAATTTTTCCCTCTAAATCATGATACCGAATTTGCGATGGCATGATTTCGCCATAATGACTTGATGTATGCATATAACCAAGGGATAAGTCCTGTGAATTAGGTAGCATCACGTTTAATTTAGCCAACAATGTCGACATTTCATTTGATGTATTCGCCACCTCTTTGTTTGGCCCATAAATCCTAGCAACGAAGGGCATATATGGGTCTATCGCTTTATTTGGGCTATTAGGGTCATAAGTAATGATGTCGTCATAAAATTTACCCGCCCCTCGGCGCCCAGCAAAATAATTACCTTGGTTGCGATAGCTGTATGCCAGCATCAAATCAAACTTTTCTTGCCGTGTCCCAATGGCAATACGCGCTGCGTTATCTTGCAGATTAAAGAAATTAGCGTTACCTTTACTGCGAGGATCAACAAGCATTTCGTGATCTTTAAAATAAATCCCACGAAATTTCTGCATGTCTAACGTATTCAATAGCCGCTTATCATCACGGTAATCTATACCGTGGCTTAATTGATTAACCCTCGGTTTTGTCGAGTTACTCGATGTTTCTAATTTAATATCAAAACCAAACTTGCTGTATTTATCCACAACGTCATCAATGCCTAGCGTTGTTATGGCAACTCCACCGCCTGTCGATGTACGCACATTGCGGTCTAGCGTTGCACTTTTCATTACCTTAATGCTACTAATCATATTCGGGTCGATATAGTTACGATTATTCGCGCCATTATAACCACGCCAAACAGTGATAGCTTGCTCTGTACCATCTACAGTCACCGGGACACGCCCTTGCCCCTGTATCCCTCGTACATTGGGGTCTATTGCCCCGCTATTACGGGCGTCACCACTATATACCCCTACTGCATGATTAATGGTGTCTGCAGGGTTAGTGCCTTTATAACGATCAATTTCTTCTTTACTAATATAAATATTTGATTCGTCTTTATCATATTGGTCATCCGCCCCTTTTCTATCACGCTCTTTGATAGTTGTTGCTTTATCATTAACTACAATAGAGCCAATATTTGCACTTTGTTGTCCATAGACTAAATTTGCAATACTACCAATAGATAACCCTGTCGCGATATTAATGGCTATCACTGTTTTGATTTTCATTATCTGTTCCGGTGAAAATTAAAATTTCTTGGTGAAATTGACACCGACTTCACTTTGCTTAAAAGAATAAATAATATCTGCCGAACTCTTATTCACTTGGCTATTAAAATAAATAGAAGGCGTAAAAGTTAATATCTTATTTTTATCAAAAGTTAATTGGCTATTTAAATACCCATTATGATCTTTTCTTTTTACATTCAAAAATGCATCAAACCGTTCAAAGTTTGTTTGCTTATAACCTATTGCAATAAGTAGGTCACACAGTTCGGTTACTTTTAAAAAACCAGCTCTAACCCCATATTGTACATAGCTATCACTATCGTATTGCTTTTTCCTGTTGGCTCCATAAAAACTGCCAAAAACCATTAATCGAGGGTTTATTAAATAGGTACCAGTAACTGAATAAACCCATTTATCGCCGTTATTAAAACTATACTTATAAGGGTAAGTTTTATTTTTATATTCAATATTACCTAACAAGGTTACCCGATGATTTAACGTGTATTCTGTCGTTATTTTTCCTCCTAGGCTTAAATTATAGTATTGGTTATCATGCCATTTAGCCTCAAGGGTGGGCTGTATATGGAACGTTGTATCCGCGTTATCAAATTGATACTCCCCTGTAACATATATATTTGTTTTTCTAACCGCGACTGTTTTCATTGGCTCTACCCCAACCATACCTAATGAGAGTACCGTTGAGTGGTTTCCTACTAGAGGAAAACGCTTTGATAATTTAGTATAATAATGCCACTTTCCACCAGCGATAGACTGGTTACTACTATTCATACATTTACGACGAAAACAGTACATCTCACGGCTATTTGATGCTTCATTTAAATTAAAATCATAACTTGAGCCTAGCTTAATTGTACCTTGCCAATGATTTTTATTTTCTAAATCTATTATTTTATTTTTAATAAATTCAGTTAATCGAATTGATATTCTTCCTTTATATTTTATTTTGATATTTTGATATTTTGATAATGCTGATTCATAATGCTTAACATAGATTAGTGCTTGTGCAAACTTTAACTCAACCAACAACATATTAGGCTTGTGAATCAAAATCTCATTATATAGGCTAATTGCTAAATCATACTGCTTATTTAACATTGCCTTCTCAGATTGAATGTATTTAACCAATTCTTTATCGTGGTCTTTGTGGTTAACGTAATTACCAATAATTCCATTTATTTTATCGAAATCTTTTTTCTGAATGAGATCATAAAGAATAAAACCAAGTTCGTCGATGTTTTTTTCACTATATTTAACATTATTTATTTCTGATTGAAGTTTTTCGTTACTATAATCTTTTAAATTACCGATAACGCCTCCTTTTAGCTCTTGAGCTGACAATACCGAAGGAAGAGAAAAAAATAATAATAAACTCAAATATATTAAATCTGTTTTTTTATTAAAAATTAACATGATTAGGCTACCATTTTAATGACAAAAATAAAAAAGTAGACAAAATCACTTTTGCCTACTTTTTTTAGCTTATTATATGTTCAGTAATTATTCGTCTTTCTGGCCACCAAATGCCGTGTCTAACTCACGGTTATTCTCATAAGAGATAATACCCGCCACTTGTTCTGCATTATCCCCAAAGAGTTGCCCCATACTATCACCTTGGTGTATTCCATTGGCAATGGCAGTACCGCTAAATTTACCGTCTTCTTTAATATCCCCCGCCATGGAGTGGCTATTCGTTCCTTCTAATGAACCTGTATATGATTTATCTGTAAAATCAGCATTAAACCACCCCGTCTGTTTTGCTTCACCTGCAAACTGGTTAATACCCGCTATAGTATAAGTCGCTTGGCCACTGGTTGGCACTTCTGTCGTTGCATTTTCACCGGAGAAATAAACCGTGTGCATTGCGTCATCGGCTTCCCCAGTTTGTGACCAATCACCGAAATATACCTCAGCATCTGCAACCTGGCTAAATTGGAACTTACCCATTCCGCCGTGCGGGCTACCGCCACTTTCCAAAACATAAACATTGTCTGGCTTTTGCGTGACTAAGTTTTTTAAACCTGAAAATGAAATCGTTTTCCCATCTCTCATAAAGCGAGAACCGATACCCGGTGCACCAATACTACCGCCGTGTGGCCCCATGGTTGATTGGGTTTTATCAACAATAATATTTGTTTCATTATCTACGTAACTTAAGCTTTGCGCTGATTCCGTTTCTGCCATAACACCAACAGAGAATATAGAGAAAGATACTGCGACTGTAATTAGTGATAATTTTTTCATTTATTCACCCTCTTAAATAGAAGTTTGAATTAGGTTGGTTTATTAAAGGAACACATTAAATAAAAGATTACTCTTTCCTTTAATGCTCGAGATTCAGTATATAAAAATAATTTTCATTTACAAATGTAAGAAATATAATTCAACCTTTCATTATTAAAGCATTAAAATAAAATAACTTTTTATTTTTTAATTGGTTAATTAAAAACCCTGGAATAAGTGGTTTTATTTATTACTTTTTACATTAATAATTGATTTGATTTTTAAGACTAATTACAGTTTTTAATTAAAAAAACAAATAAACATATTTAAAAACAAATAAGATATATGTTTTTATAAGTTTATTGAATGAATAATGGAGATAAAGATAAAGATAAATAGACTCAGGTATTTAAATTAGGTACAAGAAGCACTCTTCTTGTACCTGAATGCATTATACGTTCGCTAATAACTTTGCGATGGGTTCTGCAAGTAACCGCCCTCTCCAGCCCACCAACAGCTCAGGAGGTGTAGCCGAAGACTTTAATCCCCAATGAATAGACAGTAATTGGTTAATTTGCCGCCTAGAGGCCAATAGCTCTGCATTAAACTTTTCGTTTTCAGCAATATCTTTGACTACTGTTTTAATTTCTTTAAATACGCTTTTGTATTGGCTCTGTTCAGTAATATTCGACACAGGAGCTGGGTATTGGCTCTCATCGAGTTGTTTAGCTTGTTCGACAATTGATAATAAGCGCTTACCATGGCAACGAATTTCTTGCCCCGTTAAACCAAGCGCATCGAGTTCACCGAGCGAACCCGGTAAATAACGGGCGACCTTCCACAGGTGCTCTTCTTTTACCACAAAATTAACCGCCATATCGCGGGCTTTTGCTTGATTTAAACGCCATTGGGCTAATAATTGCAAACAGGCGAGCTGCTCATCACGTAGCTGCCATGCATTATGAATATTCATGTAGGCTTTTTCAGGCTTTAACGCTTTTTGCCGGCGGGCCACAACACGTTGGCACTCATCTTTAGCATCTTCCAAATAGCCCGCTTCAGTCACTTTTTCCATCAGAATTTCAGCTAATGGTAGTAAATACAGCACATCAGCAGCAGCATAATCACATTGTTTTTCACTCAGTGGGCGCGCAAGCCAGTCTGTCCGTGATTCACTTTTATCTAGTTCAATGCCTAAATGCTCAGCAACCAATGACGCAAAGCCACAAGAAATTGGATAACCTAAAAATGCCGCTACAATTTGTGTATCGATCATCGGCTCAGGAACACAATCAAAATCATGCATGAACACTTCAAGGTCTTCACTCCCTGCATGTAAAAATTTAAGTTGCGCAGAGTTCGTCAGAAGTGCTTTGAACGGGCTAAAATCCGTCATTAATAATGGATCAATTAACGAAACTTGTTTTCCATCATATAGTTGTAGCAAACCTAGTTGTGGGTAATATGTTCGGGTACGAACAAACTCGGTATCCAAAGCGAGCCATGGTGCATTACTCGCCTCTTGGCATACTTGGGCTAATTCGCTATCTGTAGTTACTAAACGATAATTCAAAACAAGTTTCTCTTTTTTTATTTTCATCACAATGACGCCGGCTAAAACCGGCGTCATCTATTCATAGTTTAAGACTAAACCACAATCATACTTGTGATTTTTCTCTTTGCAATTTTTCTTCATCACGTAGGTCTTTACGCAGAATTTTACCCACATTAGATTTTGGTAATTCATCACGAAATTCAAATATCTTAGGGACTTTATACGCGGTTAATGAACGACGGCAAAAGGTTTTTAGCTCATCACCCGTTAAATTCGCATTTTTCGTTACAACGAAAACTTTAACCGCTTCGCCGGTACTTTCACTTGGTACGCCAATTGCAGCACACTCTATAACATCAGGATGTGCAGAAATAACATCCTCGATTTCATTAGGATAGACGTTAAAACCCGAAACGATAATCATATCTTTTTTACGATCAACAATGCGGATATACCCTTCGCTATCTATTTCAGCGATATCCCCCGTTGCTAACCAACCATCCACTATCGTATCAGCGGTGGAATCAGGCCGGTTCCAATAGCCTTTCATGACTTGAGGACCTTTTACCCACATTTCACCTGGCTCACCAATAGCAACTTCATTGCCTTCATCATCAAGAAATTTAACATCTGTTGACGGAACAGGTAAACCAATACTTCCACTATAACTGGTTAAATTATAAGGATTACCGGTTACTAGTGGGGCACATTCTGTTAAACCATATCCTTCGAGTAAATGTTTTCCTGTGAGCTTTTGCCATTTTTCTGCAACTGCTTTTTGAACAGGCATGCCGCCACCAACTGAAAGGCGTAAACGTGAAAAATCCAGTTTTTTAAACTCTTCATTGTGCAGCCATGCATTAAATAAGGTATTAACCCCCGTAATTGATGTAATGGGATAACGTCCTAATTGTTTTACGGTATCGGGCACATCTCTAGGGTTGGTAATCAATAAGTTAACGCCCCCTACAGTGATAAACAGTAAGCAGTTTACTGTCAATGCAAAAACGTGATACAACGGTAACGCAGTGACAACAAATTCAGCGCCAAATTTCAATACAGGCCCGTAAGCTGCCCTTGCCTGCTCAATGTTTGCTAGCATGTTGCGATGAGTTAACATCGCTCCTTTAGCAACCCCCGTCGTTCCACCCGTATATTGCAAAAAGGCCAAGTCATCGCCAGTAATATTAGGTTTAATATATTGCATACGATAGCCATAATGCATGGCACGGCGAAAGGAGATCGCATCGGGTAAATTATATTTAGGGACTAAGCGTTTTACATATTTGACGACAAAATCAACAATTGTAGCTTTAGGGCGTGAAAGCTGGTCACCCATCCGAGTTAAAATGACGTGTTTCACTTTGGTATTGAAAACAATTTTTTCCAATGTATGCGCAAAATTCGACACAATGACAATTGCTGTTGCACCGCTATCATTTAATTGATGCTCTAATTCTCTTGGGGTATAAAGTGGGTTAACGTTTACGACAACCATACCTGCACGTAATATCCCAAACAAGGCTATCGGATATTGTAATAGGTTTGGCATCATTAACGCGACACGATCCCCTTTTTTAAGGCCAAGTCCATTTTGTAAGTAGGCAGCAAAAGCGCGGCTTCTCTCTTCAAGTTTCCGATAAGTCATCACTGCGCCCATGTTAATGAATGCAGGTTGGTCGGCAAATTGAGAGACCGCATTTTCAAGTAACTCTGCTAGAGAAGCGAAGCTATCAGGATTGATTTCTTCCGGCACATCAGCAGGGTAATTTTTTAGCCAGATTTTTTCCAAAATGTTACTCCTGAATTTAGTGAAGTTATTATACTCAACATCTCTTTTAACAAATTATTAACTCAGCGTACCAGTTTGAAAAACAGACAATGTCAAGGTTGAGAGGTCTATCACTAAATAAATTTTGTTCCTTCAAGAAAAAACTAGGCGGACTAAGCCGCCTAGTTTGTCTTAAATTAGTTAAACAGATGTAAATCTGTACAAGATTGCGCAATTATACATGATGTTACGTGATTTTTGGAGTGGTTATCTAGCCACTTAAGAAGGGATTTAGCCTATTACGTTAACCGAAGTCACTTTTATTGGAGTTATATTTTAATTAATGTTTCTATTGCGTACTTTTATCTATTAACGCTTATTTGGATATTCTTTTTTGTGCTAGCAAAAAGGCCCTGCTATAAGCAGGGCCTTTAAACAGATACGGGAGTGTTATTCTGTTAAATAAGTTTGTACGGGTACTGGTCCCCCAGGGTAACCGTATCCATAACCATAACCCCATGGGTGATTATAAAAATATGGGTCTCCGTAATAACCATAACCCCACGGGCCAGATGGTGGGATCATAACACTTTGAGCAACATTCCAGCGTTGGAAACCAGTAACATCTAACGTGACGTACTTATAAGGAACTTGCCCTACTTTCCCTTGCTGCTCACCCGTGATTTTCCCCACTACAGTGATATAACGATTAGTAAAATCACTTGGTTCACGGAAGCCATTTAGATAAGCATAAATACGCCCAATAGAAGGCGCATTAAGTTCTGGCGCTGCATCATATTTATTTAATGCCATCACCGCAATTTCTAAACGTGTTCTTGCAGCTTCATTTTCAACGGCAAGGACTTTTCCACCAAAACGCGCCTCCTGACCAATATACATTTCAGGGGCATTTTGTACAGATGTTAAGTTATCTGTTGGGTTTTGAACCGAACCTTGAATTGAAGCTGGTATAGAAACACACCCTGTTAGTGCTAATACGCTTGCAACAAAAAGGCCTTTAAGTGCATTACGGCAGTTTAATTCAATATTCATAGACCACCTCCGATTAGCTATATTATAAATTCAGGTAATACAGTTTTAAATAGCATTTAGCAAACAAAAACACGATATGTTAAAAGTCGCCATAATAGTTCTATTACTGCCTAATAATACCCTAAATTATTAAATGATTCGATTTGTATTTTTTATAATCAATATTTGATTTGTTTTATGTTTAATATAAAAAATTGGCTATATCACAAGCACAAGATATAGCCAATTGGACATCAATTAACTTCCTGTATCTTATTCACGACCAGGCAATTTTTTCCATGTAACTTCATTACGTAAGTAAGTCGGTTCGACATTTTCAACGGCAACCACTTTTCCCTGTTGCCATAATTGAGCTGCAATGGGTAACATATCTTGCGCATCAGGCAGCGTTATATGGCTGTTAGCTAATGTAGCTGATGCATTCAATAATGAAGGATAAGCTTCCCACCCTGTGCCTGCATAACCCCAACGCCCTGAAAGTTTAGCAAATTTACTTTCAAAATCATCGGGAAGTAAAACGGCTTCAGTGTCTTCACCTAACCATTGACCTTCAGCTGTTCGCTGATATTGGGCACAATAGATTTCTGACATCCGTGCATCTATAGCCACTAATACCTGTTCATGGCCCTCAATACGAAAGGCGCCTTCTGCAAGTGTCATTAAAGAGGAAATGCCGATCATAGGCAAATTAGCCCCTAATGCTAGCCCTTGTGCGATCCCAACACCAATACGAACACCCGTGAAACTGCCAGGACCACGCCCAAAAGCCAATGCATCTAACTGGCTCAACCCCATTCCTGCTTCTGCAAGAACGTCCTCAACCATTGGTAAAATTTTTTGCGTGTGCTCGCGAGGAGAAATAGCAAAACGCGAAATAATGTCACCATCACACCAAAGCGCGACTGAACAGGCTTCTGTTGCTGTATCAACAGCAAGAATACGACTCGACATGCCTAAACTCCGGCAAATTAATAGTTTTTGATTAAAAGATGCCGTTTATATTAGCACAAACGGCTGTAGGAATAGCAGAAAAACAAGATAGGATTTAGCTTGCTCTATCTGCTTCTTGCCTTTTTTCTTCAAGAAATGCAATTGCTTTTTGTATACTTCTTGTCCGTGGTGATGGCGGAAGGCTACGTAAAAAAACCTCACCATAAGGGCGAGTCACTAAACGGTTATCACAAATGACGATGACACCATAGTCACTGGTATCACGAATTAACCGGCCCACACCTTGTTTTAAAGTAATAACGGCATCGGGTAATTGAACATCCGAGAATGGATCTCCCCCCCGTAATTCACAATCTTCGATGCGGGCTCTTAATAACGGGTCATCCGGTGCCGTAAATGGGAGTTTATCAATAATGACACAAGTGAGTTCATCCCCTCGCACATCAACCCCTTCCCAGAAACTACTCGTCGCGACTAACACGGCATTCCCCGCTGAAATGAACTGAGACAATAGTTTATTTTTACTACTTTCCCCCTGCATTAAGACCGGCAATGTCAATGAAGATTTAAATTCTTCCGCCAATTCGCGCATCATCAGATGTGAGGTACATAAAAAGAAGCAGCGCCCCTGATTTTTTTCAATCATAGGTCGTAGCATTGTTGCCAATTTTTGTGCTAAACCTCGTTGATTGGGTTCTGGTAAAAAGCGAGGAACGCATAATAAAGTTTGGCTTTGATAATCAAATGGACTGGCTAATAATAACGTTTTTGCAGTAACTAAACCTAAACGGTCAGTGAAGTGACTTAGTTTCTCATTTACTGACAACGTCGCTGATGTAAATACCCAACTGGCCGGCGTACTTGCAATCATTTCACTGAATTTATCTGCAACCGTTAAGGGTGTTAGTGCCAATAAAAAATGGCGACCATAACTTTCAAACCAATAGCTGTAACCCGCAATTGTCACATCTTTTAAACGGTTTAAACGATTTCGGTATATTGTGACGCGCTCAAAAATAGAGTCTAAGCTCTGTGAGCGGCCTAAAGTGGTTTTAATCACTTCGTAACAAAGTTCAAGGGAATCATCAAGGAGCGTCAACGCCCTTTGTACTTCAGGACGTTTCAGTAAATCACGTAAATTGCCACGAAAACTATTTTCACCCAAATTGAGCCGAAAGTCTAACGTGCTTTGCGTGAGTCTATCTGCACTTTTTTGTAGCTGCACTTGGTCTTTTAGCTCTGTTCGATAGGTCATAATCATATCGCGCGCCAGATCCAGCAATTGGCGACTACTAAGTTGCTGGCCAAAATATTGGCTGGCTATATCAGGAATTTGGTGCGCTTCATCAAAAATCATGACTTCTGCTTGGGGGATTAGCTCACCAAAACCTGTGTCTTTCACCACTCTATCAGCCATAAATAAGTGGTGATTCACAACAACAATATCGGCTTCTAATGCTTTGCGTCGTGCTTTTAAAACAAAACAGTCTTGATAACGCGGGCAATCACTACCAAGGCAATTATCATTAGTGCTGGTTACCAATGGCCAAACTGGGCTATCTTCAGCGATATCATGGCAAGTACTTGTATCTCCTAGCTCAGATTCGATGGACCAACTGCGTAGCCTCACAACCGCTGACAATATCTCAGGCTCAAGACTACCACCCCCGAGGGATTGTTGGTCTAATCGCTCTAGACATAAATAATTCGAACGCCCTTTTAACAAGGCTGTGCGCCCAGTGTAATTCATGGCCTCAATAATTGTTGGTAAGTCCCGGTGATACAGTTGATCTTGTAAGGCCTTTGAGCCCGTTGAAACAATAACTTTTTTTCCGCTACGCAATGCAGGAACTAAATACGCATAAGTTTTTCCTGTTCCAGTACCAGCTTCCGCCACTAGCACATGCTGCTGCTCAATCGACTCGGTTACTGCGTTTGACATAGTAACTTGTGCTTCTCGAGGCTGAAAACCGGGAATTGTTCTGGCTAAAAAGCCATCCGCAGAAAAATCGTCGTGCACTACAAGACCTATTTATGAGTAATAATGAGGGCTCACACTTTACCATGAGTTTATTAACCCTGCTGAGGTAATTATTGTTTCGTTGAACAACTGATTTTCATCCTACCTACAAACTGTTATTCTTGAGCTACATGTATAATAAGGAATAATTATGACTATCAAACGCATTGACCCAGATAATCGTTGGTCGGAAGCTGTTATTCACAATGATGTAATTTACTACACCAGTGTTCCTGAAAACCTTGATGCTGACATTGTTGCCCAAACAGCAAACACGCTTGCAGCGATTGATGTCATGCTTGAGCGTGTTGGCTCAGACAAAAGTAAAATCCTTGATGCGACTATTTTTCTCGCTGATAAAGCCGATTTTGCAGGTATGAACCAAGCATGGGATGCATGGGTTGTTGCTGGAAGTGCGCCTGTCCGTTGTACTGTCCAAGCATTACTGATGAAGCCTGAATATAAAGTCGAAATTAAGATTGTTGCTGCAATTGATTGATTAGGCAAATTTTAACTTAATTAAAATGGGCGCCAATTATGAGCGCCCATTTTATTTTGAATAGCTATAATTTGAGAATATAACCAATTACATAAGTATGTGACTAGGGTTAACGAATGCAGCCAACAACGCGACAGTGCAAAATAGGCTTCCCATTCATGCTCTAAATAGTTTGCAGTGTCGCTAGGCGGCAAGTGAGTTAATCCCTTGGAGCATACATAAGTATGCGACTAGAGTTAACGAATGCAGCCAACAACGCGACAGTGCAAAATATGACGAGCATTACGACATCTTGATGAGAACCATACCTAGTAGCAATAACACAATCCCCCCCCAGCCTTTATAATTTAGCCGTTGATTGAAAAGTATCCAACCTGCTGCTACTGTCGCGATAATCCCGAATGCCCCCCATAATGCATAGGCAATTGAAAGCTCGATGCCTTTTACTGCTTGCGCTAATGCACTGAAGGCTCCGAGTACCGCAATGAGAGAAAGAATGCCTATCCAGTACCGTTTAAATCCATTCGACATTTTTAACAAAATGTTGGCTGCGATTTCTAATATAACTGCTAGGATCAAAAACGCAGCATGCCACCATTCAAAATGACTGGCCATATTACGCCTCCGACTTAGCTTCGCGCCCAACTAAAGCATTTGTTTTGGCTGCATTGACCGCGTTTTGTGTAACTTGTTTTACTTTCTGTGCAGATTGGCGAACAGTGGCTTTTTTGGTGCCTGATTTAATCAGCCCAATACCGGTGATCAGTAATACTAACCCACCGATTTTCATTGGCGATAGCGTTTCTCCAAACCACATGACACTAAATGTTGTGATAAAAAGGATACCGATACCTTCCCATAGTGCATAGGCGACACCTAATGCCACTTTTTTAACTGCGACAGCAAGTAAAATGTACGATGTTGCTATCATGACATACATCACCACCATACCGGTGAAATCACCACTTACACTCGCATGTTTCATTGATAGGGTACCGATAACTTCGGTTATGATAGCTAATACTAAAAATATCCAGTAAATCATTATAATATCTCTCTATATACAGCCACGTAATAGACTATTTTTTGTACAAGTTAATAATACAAATAACTATTGCGCGGTTGTTGAAAATTCAAATAAATAACAACGTGTTGCTGAGTTTATTCAGCGAAATGAATAATCGAGAGAGACGCTATAATGCACCACACCAGTAGTGTTCACTGGAAAGGATAGCTGAAAGGAAAAGCCTGTGTGTCGTTCTTTTTTGGGACTTGCTGATCTTGCCGCTAGTTGAGCTAAGCATGATATCTTATTCTTTTCATCAGGTAGACATCTACCCAATTTACTCCGAACCCTCATGTTGATAGTTAATTTCAGCTTATTTTTAGCATGCCAATTTTATTAAGTCAATGAATATAAACATTTTTTATATTGAATAGAAATATGCATAACTATTCATTAATATGCTAATTAACCCTTGATATGTCGGATGTTACACGAATAAACAAGCGACAATGATAAATTTTCCAGTGGAATTACTTTTTAAAAAAAATGCTTTTTCCCACTTTTTATACTCTCATCACGCCTTAAATAATCTATTCGATTTTTAGCATTGACAACCTGATTGAACAAGCTTCTTATAGTAGCTATATGATTGTAATATGCCGAAGAGAGAGCCATGAACGCCTTTAGCCTTACCTCTAATAGTTTCCAAAATTCTGCTGATGCAACACCATTACCTTATGATGTTGTTTCAATTCAGTCACAAGTTATTTATGGCAGTGTTGGAAATAGCATTGCCGTTCCAGCCCTGACAAAACAAGGTTTACGTGTTGCGGCAGTACCGACTGTAGTACTCAGTAATACGCCTCATTATACAACTTGCTATGGTGGTGAGTTACCTGGTGAGTGGTTTCGTGGTTATTTAAACGGTTTTGTTGAGCGTGGTAGCTTAAATTCAGTGAGAGCTATTTTGACAGGCTATCTAGGCTCCCCAGAAAAAGCCCAAGACTTAGCTAACTGGTTAACCTTAGTCCGTAAAGAACGAACAGCGCTACCGGTTATTGTCGACCCAGTCATGGGTGATGAAGATAGTGGTTTTTATATTCCACCCGAAATTGCCGAGGTATACCGCGATAAAGTCATACCTTTAGCTACAGGAATTATTCCAAACAAATTCGAACTCATGACCTTAAGTGGTAAACAAGTCAATAACTTGGATGATGCGACAGCCGCAGCCCGTAGCTTATTAAAGGGAAATACACAGTGGGTAATCATCACAAGTGCTTTCCAGCCTGATGACGATAATATTGAAGTGGTTTGTGTTACCAAAGATAACGTAGCCGTGATCCGTCATAAACGTTACCCTGTCACACCAAAAGGAACGGGGGATTTATTTGGTGCAGAACTCACCGCCCAGTTATTAGCAGGGCTATCCGTTCCTGATGCCGCTAAAATGGCATGTTTACGCATCGAACAAGCGATTATTCATATGGCAGCGACAGGACGTAGTGAACTAATCCTTTAGTTCCCTATGTAATAAAGATAAAAATATCGTAAACATAGAAAAATGGCGGGTCATCCCGCCATTTAAATCAATACGCTAACTAATATTTCATATGTTGATACTATTATTCAAACTCATTCCATGAACGGCCATCACGTGCGATCATTGCTACAGATGCAATAGGCCCCCAAGTCCCTGCTTGATATGGTTTAGGCGCTTCATTGTCCATTGCCCATGCATCGATAATAGAATCAACAAATTTCCATGCTTCTTCTACTTCATCACGGCGAACAAACAATGCTTGAATGCCACGCATGGCTTCAAGTAATAAACGCTCATAAGCATCTGCAAGATGAGTCTGGTTGAAAGTTTCAGAGAAACTTAAATCCAGTTTAGTGGTTTGTAAACGGTGTTTATGATCAAGGCCTGGTGCCTTATTCATAATTTCAATATCAATCCCTTCATCAGGCTGCAAACGAATAGTTAATTTATTCTGAGGCAGGTCTTGATAACTTTCAGAGAAAATATTCAGTGCAGGTTTTTTAAAATAAACCACAACTTCTGAACATTTAGCAGGTAGGCGTTTCCCCGTACGCAAATAGAAAGGTACACCTGCCCAACGCCAATCATCAATATCAACACGCAAAGCAACGAATGACTCAGTCATACTTTGCTTATTCGCACCCTCTTCTTCTAAATATCCAGGAACTTTTTTGCCTTGAACAAAACCAGAGGTATATTGCCCACGTACAGCCTTTTCACGCACATTGGTATGATCAATACGACGTAAAGAACGCAAGACTTTCACTTTTTCATCACGAATACGGTCAGTGGTTAAGTCTGCCGGTGGCGACATGGCAATCATCGTTAAGATTTGCAATAAGTGGTTTTGTACCATATCACGCATTTGGCCAGCTTGGTCGAAATACCCCCAGCGACCTTCGATTCCCACTTCTTCTGCAACCGTGATTTGGACATGATCGATAGTGCGGTTATCCCAGTTATTGATAAATAACGAGTTTGCAAAACGCAATGCGAGTAAGTTTAAAACGGTTTCTTTACCAAGATAGTGGTCAATACGATAGACTTGGCTTTCATCAAAATACTTAGCCACTTCATTATTTATTTCTTGTGACGATGCTAAATCCGTTCCCAGTGGTTTTTCCATGACAACACGATTTGGCTTTTTATTTAATTTAGCATGGCCCAAGCCCTGACACATTGCACCAAAAGTACTCGGTGGCATTGCAAAGTAATGGATGGCAGGTTGTGCATCTTGTTTTAACATTTCAGCTAAGCGCACAAAACTTTCAGTCTGATTAACGTCTAAGTTACAAAAATCCAAGCGCGCGCTCAGTTTTTCCCATAAGGCTGAATCGAGATCTTCTTTTAAGAACTTCTCTAACGCTTCTTTGACAAAGTGAACATAATCATCTTGACTCCATTCAGCACGGCCGACGCCAATAATGCGCGTATCAGGATGAATGTAACCTGCTTTCTCTAATTGATAAAGCGATGGCAGCAGCTTACGACGAGCGAGGTCTCCCTTGGTGCCAAAAATAATTAAGTCACAAGCTTGAGCAGCATTATGTACCGCCATATTGGTTCTCCTCAATTTGCGGAATGTAAGACCTAACTAGGATAGGCCTTATTGTAATTTTGTTAAAATTAGCCCTAATTCCGCTAATGTACCCTGTTGCTAGTGCCCAGTAAATGTTCATGATACCGATCACAGTTTTTATGATGAAAAAAACAACATATTGCCTGTTCAATCTTATGTTACACACTGAATAATTTTTAGTGTATTAAAAAGATGCGATTTAACTGAATGGAGACAGCTTTCGTAAAAAAATAACAAAATAAGTAGGTTGTTTACTAATCTGAAAATTAGATACGGGTCAAAGTTTCACAAAAAGCTGCTATTTATCACCTGTATTCAGATAGCTTACCTATCATACATAGTATATTTTCACTCTTTATTACAGCATCACAGTAAGAAATTTAAAATCAACAATAGGATAACGTGATGACTCAAAAATTTCTCCTTTCGATGAAATAGGCGCTTTTGCTATATGAATATTTTAGAACAAATGAAGACTAGTCTCGATTTTTTAAGTAAATCAGAAAAAAAGGTGGCTGAAGTAATTCTAAGTATGCCACAAAATGCCATTCATCTTAGCATCGCCACACTAGCGCAATTGGCCGATGTTAGTGAACCAACAGTAAACCGATTTTGTCGAAAAATGGACACGAAAGGATTCCCTGATTTCAAATTACGATTAGCACAAAATTTAGCCAATGGTACTCCTTACATAAACCGCCATATAGAAGAAACGGATACAGTAAATACCTATACCTACAAGATTTTTGAATCTGCTATGGCTGGGTTAGATAATGTAAAACACACACTAGACATCGGGGTAATTAACCGTGCTGTCGATTTATTAACTCAAGCTCGAAAAATCAGTTTTTTTGGCTTTGGTGCTTCAGCCGCTGTGGCTCATGACGCAATGAATAAATTTTTTCGCTTTAATATTCCTGTCATATACTTCGATGATATTGTCATGCAACGTATGAGCTGTATCAATAGTACTGAAGGAGACGTTATTGTGCTCATTTCCCATACGGGAAGAACCAAAGCATTAGTTGACATGGCACGTTTAGCTCGAGAAAACGACGCTACAGTCATCGCAATTACCTCAGAAAGCTCACCACTCTCTCTAGCCGCTTCCTTATCTATTATTATTGATGTTCCTGAAGATACGGATATCTATATGCCAATGGTATCAAGAATGGCTCAGCTCGCTGTAATTGATGTATTAACTACGGGCTTTACGTTAAGAAGAGGTGAAAAATTTAGAGATAACTTGAAGCGCGTCAAAGAAGCATTACGTGATTCGCGGTTTGATAGCATCTAAAGGCAATAAATTGACAGTATAAATGCTTTTCTTTGCTTTCGGGCTTTAATAGTTTTACAGACCTGATAGCATTAAGAAATTGGCTGTATATAATAGCTGTGCTCGTGTCAGCATCCCTATTTGCAGTAAACAGGTTTCGAAATGGAGTGAAATGGTTTCACTCTTTTATCAACACCATTACAGGTCAACGGAGTAATACATGTCTAGACGGCTTAGAAGAACTAAAATTGTTACAACTCTTGGTCCAGCAACCGATCGCGATAATAATCTTGAAAAAATTATCAATGCTGGTGCCAACGTTGTTCGCCTTAACTTCTCCCACGGAACTCCAGAAGACCATCAATTACGTGCTAATAAAGTACGTGAAATTGCCGCTCGTTTAGGTCGTCATGTTGCGATCCTCGGCGATTTACAAGGTCCTAAAATTCGTGTTTCCACGTTTAAAGATGGTAAAGTTTTCCTAAATATTGGTGATAAATTCATTCTTGATGCCAACTTAGGCAAAGGTGAAGGCTGCCAAGATAAAGTGGGCATCGACTATAAAGGTTTACCTGCTGATGTGGTTCCAGGCGATATTTTACTTCTTGATGATGGGCGAGTTCAATTAAAAGTCATCGAAGTCAAAGGCTTACAAGTATTTACAGAAGTTACTGTTGGTGGCCAATTATCTAACAATAAAGGTATTAATAAACTCGGTGGCGGCCTTTCTGCTGAGGCATTAACAGATAAAGACAAAGAAGATATAAAAACCGCAGCAAAAATTAATGTTGATTATTTAGCCGTTTCATTCCCTCGTTCAGGTGAAGATTTAGATTATGCACGCCGCTTGGCTCGCGATGCAGGCTGTGAATGCCAAATTGTTGCTAAAGTAGAACGAGCAGAAGCCGTAGCCAATGATGAAGTCATGGACGAAGTTATCCTCGCTTCTGATGTCGTTATGGTTGCTCGTGGTGACCTCGGTGTGGAAATTGGCGACCCAGAATTAGTCGCTGTCCAGAAAAAATTGATCCGCCGTTCTCGCCAATTAAATCGTGTTGTTATAACTGCAACACAAATGATGGAATCCATGATCACTAACCCAATGCCAACGCGAGCTGAAGTTATGGACGTTGCGAATGCGGTGTTGGATGGTACTGATGCCGTTATGCTTTCTGCTGAAACAGCTGCAGGCCAGTACCCAGCAGAAACTGTCGCTGCAATGGCACAAGTTTGTTTTGGTGCAGAAAAAATGCCTGGCCTGAATGTATCTAAACACCGTTTAGAGGCAGAGTTTAGTAGCCCAGAAGAAGCGATTGCCATGTCAACAATGTATGCGGCTAACCACCTTAAAGGGGTTAAAGCTATCATTGCAATGACTGAGTCTGGTCGTACTGCTCGTATGATGTCTCGGATCAGCTCTGGCTTACCGATTTTTGCAATGTCTCGCCATGAAAAAACGCTTAATCAGTGTTCTCTCTATCGTGGTGTTACTCCCGTTTTCTGTAGCACCCACACAGATGGCATTGCGGCTGCGAACGAGGCAGTGACGCGTTTGCGTGATAACGGCTATTTAATGAGTGGCGACGTGGTTCTTGTCACCCAAGGTGACTTAATGGGTACTGTCGGTAGTACGAACACTTGTCGTATTCTAGAAGTCGAATAATCTTTTAGCCCTCACCTAATGGGTGGGGGCTTTCTTTTATATTGATGCTCTATCTAATCTTGAGCCTGTTTCCATTTGATATATGCTTCGCTAATTACAGGTGCAATTTTATCGTAATTTTCCCATGAGTTTTCTATATGGTAAGTTGTCGGTAAATTACCTTTAAGAACACGTTCATAATCTTCAAAGTAGCCTTTCTCTTCTGCTGCATAATAAAACTGAGTAAAAGCGTTACCTTCATCACTTAAATCTTCATCTATAAATTTTTCATCACACATTGTCATCAAAAATTCACGGCCATCAAGCTTTCGAGCTTTGACTAATGCGAGCTCTTCCTCTGATTCTTCAACATGAAATTCTCCGACTAAATTATTATGAATAATCCATGTCAAATAAAAGCCAATATGGGTGCCTCCATTCTCAGTAGGTAACTCTGAAGGATAATCACCACCGTAGTGCCAATCCATACGATCAAATGCCATAGTCTTCCTCAATTTATGCATCAATAAAAACTAACTATAACTTACTTCAGGTTAGTGATGAATTAAGATAAAGTACAAAATGATGGCTAAATAAGAAGTAATGCAAGACAGTAAAGCTCTGCAGTTCACTTCTTGTTACGTGCAGAGCAAATAGAACTTAGTGATATTGCAAATTAAATTGTAGCGTACCGTTTGCTTTCCCTGCTGTTGTTGTAGATTGAGTTTGGATATAAGCAGCTTCCAATGGAATGTTATATTGCCCTACGTTATTTTGTTCAACAATAGGCATTAACTGGTTAAGCTTAATTGGTGCTCCTTTATATTTCACTTGGATTGCATAGCCCTTCGCTGTATTTTCATCGGCTAAATTATTGAGTGCAATTGCCCCTGGTGTTTGGCTTGCATCTTGAGTTCCAATAAATGTAATTTTTATAGGCGATATAGGGTCACAATCTAATTGAATTTGAAAGTTTTTCTTACTCTCGGAGCTCGTTGAACCAACACCTGTAAACGACGATTTGCTGACTTTACCGAACGGCACATCTATTGACTTATTTTTAACTTCACAACCACTCGAAATAACATTAATTGGCCCCATATTTACTTTGGGTTCGACTCTTCCATATAAATCTGACGTAATAAAACCATTATGGAATAAAATTAACATTGCAGCATTAGTTGTTGGTAAAGTTTGGCTTTTAACATTGTTACCAACTTTATAAAAATCTGCTCTTAACTTTACAGTATATGTTGCTGATGATGCACTAGAACCACAAATTAACCTATTACTAATATTTCCATCTTTCGTATTTACTCCATCAACATACGCAGAACCAGAGCAAGGACTTAATACTGTACCATGTAAAGCATAACCCACACCTGAGCTATTAACTTCTCTCACATAACCTACACCAGAAATATACCTTGAATTCCCATATCCGCTTGGTAAATAGATGCCAACTTCTGTATTACCAGTTACATTCCACCACACCCAAGGGGAATGAGTACCTAAATCAACTGAACCAATAAAACTACCTACCGGTAATGTGCGTGAGACATAAAGTGTTTTATTCGAATTAACAAGTTGGTTAGTAAATTCAGCCCTAAATTCTGCAACACCAAATTGTGAATATAAAAGTAATGGAATGCCGATTTTTAATCCTAAATTATTCATGACGACCCCTATTCACAAGTTCGTTCTATAAACTGAATTTTTTCATTTTCTAACGATAATGAAAGTGGAACTGTACATTGTTGATTATGACTATTACCCCATTTTACAATGATGCTACTTTGCTCTGGAACACCGCTTAAATAAACTTCCCCATCATTTGCAACAATACCTCCAGTCACTTGCTCTTCATTTTCTATCACAGAAACTTGAGTGCCAAATGCAATGGGTTTGCCTGCATGCTGCAGTTTTAGTAATACTCTAGCACCGCGTTTTGCTTGAAAATTGGCTAATACAATAGCACCTTGGGTAGGAACGACGGTTGTTGTATTAATAGCAACATCATTGTTACCACTTAATGTTGCAGTATCGATACTAATTTTATTTCGTTCATAGCGTGTGACCGTAGGAATCACTGCAAAGCCTGAAGAGTTAGTATAGAGCGACTGCGCATTATTCACTTTTAAATTATCAATATCTTCAGCTTTTACGAGTACTGCAGAATCATAAATAGTACGTGATGTCGTTAGCCCTCCAGAATGCAGTAATAATGCTCCTGTTGCACCGAGATCGACAGAATGATATTTAGGGTCATAATTATAGCCTGCACTGTATTCCCCTGATGAAACTATATAGTTTGCACTAACGGAACTACTATATTCGTCATGGCTATGGTTATATCTTTGCGTAAGGTCATACTGCAAATTATTATCTTCTAATTGCGTGCCATTAAAACTCAATGAGCTAATAGAGTCGCCATTTTTACTGGTATTATAGCTATAATTGATCCAATTATTTTTCCGTCCTAAATCAAAAGGAATACTTAAATTTAATGACAGCATTTGGTCATTGGTATTCGAATAATCTTGCTTTGTATAAGAATAAGCAACACTGTAATTCATCGAATTATAATTAGAACTAAAACTCATCGTTAAATTTTTATCAGAACCACTTTTATCCCAGTAATATTGCTGGTAACCATTCACTGATAAATAACCTATTCCGTTAAGCGATTGAGATACTGATGCTTGAAACTGTTGTTTTTTCCGACCGATATTATAGAAATAATTATTCGAATCAGAGAAATCATAGTAATTCTTTGTTGAATAGCGATATGATGCCAAAGAAAAAGAAGTGCCTGTGTCTGGAATATATTTTGAATACTGAATTCGGTACGATTGCCCTTCTGCCTTCTTTTTATCAATCAATTGTGTTGATGCTTGCGTAATATCTGTCGATATCGCACCAATATTACCTAAATTTACTCCAGTACCTATTGTGTAAGCTTGATAGTCTTGGGAAACTAAAAAACCTCCATAAGCGGATAAGTTATATGGTAACCCATAAATTGCTGATGCTTGCGCAAAATTTGGTTTACGCCGTGCACTATCAACATTATATTTACCAATATCCACGCTATATTTTAATGCACCAGCTCTTTGCATCATTGGTACCGCTGAAAATGGCTGAATAAAAGATCTGATTGTTCCATTAGCTTCTTCAATGGAGACCTCAAGATCACCACTGTATGAAGTTGGATATAAATCATTAATTGAAAACTCACCAGGTGGTACAGTTGTTTGATAAATCACATTACCATTTTGCCTGATAGTAACAATCGCATTTGATTGCGCAATTCCTGTGACTGTCGGTGCAAAACCTCTTTCACTTTGAGGTAACATACTTTCATCGGAGGCTAACCTTATCCCACGATAAGGGTTGCTTTCCATCACACCATTATCAGAGGATGTTTCACCAATCGTTAATCGGCTTTTTAAGCTTCTAATATCTCGTTCTATATAGGTTTGTAAATTATTCCAGTTTGTTTCATTTGTTGTATTACTATATGTGTTATAGCTACGTAAACGCCAAGCATTTATATTAATGCCACTTCTTAAACCTATGAATGTATTATCTCTGTTGTCTCTATTTTGGTACCAATGTTTATTAAATCTTGCAGTATAATTAACAAATGCTGCATTAATTCCATCGTCCCATTCTTTTGGCTCAACGTAGCCTCGGCTAGTATTTTCTAATCCAATTTGAGGAATGCTTACTTGTAGTTGTTGGATTTCGAATTTGTATTGATAATTAGCACTAGGAATAACTTGAGCAATATCGTTCAAATATTCATCACCTTCAATTGATGAGAATTTTTCACTTGCTGAGTTTTTTACCCCCCACTCTAGTAGCATATTTTTTGTTATTTTAGGGAGTAGTTTTTTAGTTTTATCATCAAATAAAAATGTAATATTCTTATTATCCACAAGTTGATCATTAATATAAATATCGACAAAATAATCACCTGGTAATTGCCCACCTGCGGATGATAAGTAGCCCAAGCTATTCACATCAGCAACTTGACTTTCAATTCCAGTATTAATAGCATTGATATCAAATATATCTTCAGCAATTGTATTATTGGCATACAATATTAAGCTGATCGTAGTAAAAACTTTAGAATACATAAGTCTATTTTTGGTATAGAGAACTGACATCTTAGATACTCTTACTTGGTTTTTTTCTCTATGATAGCGCCATAGTCATTAATAAACTGAACAACTATTGAATCACTATTATTTGTTTTTTTCTTAAGAATATAATCATTTTTAAATGGGTATATTAAGCTAGCACCATCAATGACCTTGCCATTGATAAGGATATTTTTGATTGATAAATGATATGGTGTTTGGTTATCAATCATAACTCCATCTGATTTCTCAATTAAATTAACCTTTTCAAAATCAAAAGGTTCAATATCTTTCGACCTTAAAAACAGTTTAAATTGTGAGTTTATAATTATCTGTAGCTCATTTTCAATACTATTATCTTTAGGTGGTATTGATTTAATATTAAGCAAATAGATTTTTTCTTCATTTGAATTTATAGGTTCACCTATGTATGAGATCCTCGCTGAACCATTTGTATCTGGTTCAATTCGGAATAATGGTGGCGTCGCAATAAATGGTGCTTTACCCTCACCATTAAATGGAGAAACCCAACTTTGGATTAAAAATGGTTTTTCTTTATCACTATTAAAAATCGGGATATCAATTTCACGTTTGTTTTCTTCATAGACAAAACGCGTTCCACCTACACTAATACCTGACGCTTGAGAGATGTTAGAAATAGAAAATAAACATATACAGATTGAAAAAAATATTTTTTTCATAAAACAGCCATGATATTGATGTGAGAAAGAGGGCAACCATTGTCACCCTCCAACTAATTAATGATATTGAATGCTATATACTGCACTACTATTAGCAGGACCAGCAGTTGCTACGCCTGTTGCTTTATAACGAGCTACGTAATCTAAGTCTACTGTTGCACCATCGAATTCAATTTGTTTTGAATCATCAAATAATTTGATTTGTGTTGTTGCGTCTTTTTCAAATAAAGCAATACCGACATTATTTGCAACACCTGCACCTTGGTTAATTGCAAGAATATCGCGGTCTGCAGTATCACGTGTACCACCAAAGCGTACGGTTACTTTCGAGTTTGCTGGACAATCAACAAGCTTAATCGTGAAGTCTTTCAATCCTGCAACTTCACCCTGTGCAGCTAAACTTTTAGCTGATACCTTTCCAAGGTCAACATTTAAATTTTTTGAGTTACTATCAACTGTACAAGCAATGTCAGTTATTTCCCCGGTAAAATTAATTGTACCTGAAGCAAAAACAGTTGGTGCAGATGTTACAGCTAAAGCAACCCCTATTACTGCTAGGGATTTTTTTAGAATACTCATAATAGTTCCTATAATAAAAATCTTTAATTATTAATTGCTACTATATGAATAAATAAATTACTCATATTGGGTGTACGAAAGAAATATACCATTTACCTTTAGTTAAGTTAACTAATGGATACATTGAATTTTTTAAAATGACATCTAAAATATTTATGTTTTATTTTAATTATTCATTAATTGACTCATTCATTTAATTTTTTCATTATCAATAAGGTAGTATCTTAAAATTTCATTATCCATTGAATTTTTATTCATATACATGTAGAAATTATAGAATGATTTTTTATTTGCTGTTTTCAGCTCTTTTAATGAATTATTATTCAATTCCTTCTGGACTAAATTCTTTGGTAACCATAAATACCCAATCGAATTCTCTGTTAATTGAATTGCTAAATCCACATTAGGAACATGAATAGTTTGGATACTTTTCATACCATCTATCTCTGTAGACTCCAAAGCAATCAATGTTGTTTTTTCCATTGATTTCAATATATTATCAGCCTGGCAATGTTGAAGTTTATGATTTGGATTGGTTACAAACACCGCCTCAACTTGCTCAAGGAATATAGGGTTTAACGACTCAACGTAATGGTGAGTAATTAATAAATCATAATTTTTAACCCCAAAAATATCTGTTTTTTTTAATAATAAACGTTTTAAATCAATATCATAATCCTTTCTAGACCGACTTAAATCCCCAATTTTTTTCAGTATTTCATCACTTTGATATAGTGAATCAATAACAATATTAATTTTATTATTTCCTTCGTAATTTAATGATTTAGCAACCTTTTCTAATGAAATTGCTTTATTTGTTACCTCTCTCGATAGCGCTAATAGCTGCTCTCCTTGTCTAGTTAATACTGCACGACGTTTTTCTAAAGAAAATATTTCAATTTCCAATGTTTGCTCTAATTTACTAATGGTGTAACTAATTGATGATTGTGTCCTATGCAAAATTTCAGCTGCTTGAGCAAAACCACCGCAGTCAACCACTGCCTGTAGAGTTATCCATTGATCTAACGTTGTTCGAGTTTTTTCCATAGAGTCTCCAAGTATTAATCTGGGAGTTATTTTTATTATATAATTAAAATATAGCAATATATTTTATAGTCGTTAATAAGTGATTATACATAACGCTTAGTATTTACTCATATGTTTAAAATTATTTAAGTTCTTTTTTTTGTATGTAAGGAATAATTTTTAACATGAAGATCCGTTTTATATATAAAATATAATTTCACACTGACTACATCATGAATAGAAATAACCTATAAATAATTTCAATTTTAAATTAAAAAAATAACAAAGTAAGAATGTAAACAAAAAAAACACCCATAGCATTTTTAATACCAAATAAGAATAAATTATTTTATTAAATAAAAAACTAACAATCTTATAAAAATTAAACAAAAAATAATTTTAGAATAAAAAAAACAGTACTCAATTATAATCATGGTGAAGTACACAAATAATAACTATAATTGGTTAGTCATTTAATGATGGTTTTATAATATTATCTACTGGATAGTTGGCTTTGCATTAGATAAATAAAGAGGAATATCACAATACAAACATTGAAATAAAGTCACCTCGTATTTATACTAAGATTTAATTTTATGATTGATGCAACACAGGCTAATTACAGCTAATAATAATATGATTAGAATAATAATTACTTAAAACGATACGGTATGATATTTATCAGTTCTAGCTTATCTGATCTTCGGCAAGTAATAATCTTAACCCTCGTTCATTCTACAATTAATGCTTTGAATGGCTACTAACATTTTTTCTAAAAAAAATATCTAATTGTTCTCATTTCCTTACCCATGTATAAAATTGACTTCTGAGCTTAGGATTAAATGTTACCGTCCAAAACTTTTTAGCATACCTTAGATTAACTCTTATCAATCGAACGAATACATAAGCTTTTTTGCTCTTTTATCGTGTTCATTAAGCATATCTTCCTTATATTGCACTTAACTATCTGTCATGTAAGCTATAAATATACAATGCAATATTTATAATAAGCATATAAATCAATAAGTTAAATTAAGCCTTGCTCTTCTTCTTTTTATCAAGACTTTACAAAAATTAGATACAGCTCAAAAAATGAATGAAACATCCATAAATCATTAATGTACTATCCTAAATTTTCGTTATTAATAATCGTGTACAGTTTTTTAAAATTACCAATCATCAAACGTATATTTCTATAAATACTCACTTTTAAATAAAAAAAACCATTACTAAAAAGTAATGGCTTAAAATTTATTCTGTATATCTGTACACTAACGATAGAGGTCTTTTCGCTGATAAGGTTCTATTTCACCCTCTTTTCGCGTTTTCAATAGCTTTAATATCCATGTGTACTGTTCTAAATTCGGAGCAACCAGGTACTCCAGCTCCTCATTCATTCTTCGTGCTATATACTTATCATCCTTTCCATCAATATCATCCATCGGTTCACGAATATAAATATGCAATTGATGCGTTTTATGGTCATAAACAGGAAACAGTGGCACAACTTTCGCTTTACATACCTTCATTAGCCGACCGATTGCAGGTAATGTTGCCTTATATGTGCCAAAAAAATCGACAAATTCACTATGCTCTTCACCATGATCTTGGTCAGGTAAATAAAAGCCCCAATAACCTTGCCTAACAGAAGCAATAAAAGGCTTAATACCCGCCTCTCTTGAGTGTAAGCGCCCCCCAAAATGGTATCTTGCTTTATTCCATAAATAATCTGCAACGGGGTTCTTTTGGTGATGAAACATGGCAGCCATTTGCTGGCCTTTGGCTGCTAATAACATCGCAGGGACATCAACGCCCCACCCATGAGGTACCATAAAAATAACATTACTTTGCTGCTGCTTTAAACGCTCTATAATTTCTTGATTATGCCAATGCGTTCTAGCTAGCGTTTTACTCGCACCACGCAGACATAGCTCAGCCAACATGACAAAAGATTGTGGTGCGGTTTCAAACATGCGATCAACTAACTCTTCTCGTTGATGTTCTGTCAATTCAGGAAAACAGTAAAGTAAGTTAATTTTAGCGCGACGGCGACCACTCTTTGCTAGTCGTCCAACCCATTTTCCTATTTTAGCCAGTAAAGGATCACGTATTTTAACCGGAATGAAAGCCAATCCGGCTAAAACACCGGCCCCTAGCCACACTCCCCAATATTTAGGTAAAAGGTAAGAGCGGTGAAACGTTGGCACATAGCCTTTTTTACTATCAGTGTCTTGATCTTTATTCATGCTGTACTCAAGTGAATAATAGCTATCTTTCTATAGCTTATAATAATAGTTTACGGGAGCATTACAAAGAAAACTGGCAGATACAAGTACCTGCCAGCGATAAAAATAGAAACTTAAGTTATTGTAGTTTAAGTTGTGGTTTAGTTTCTTTAACTAGCGCTAAGTATTCCTTACGCTCTTTCCCTGTCAAGCCACCAGAACTAGGTAATTTCGCAGTGAGTGGGTTTACCGCTTGTTGATTAACCCACATTTCAAAATGTAGATGAGGCCCAGTCGAACGCCCAGTATTGCCCGATAGCGCAATTCGATCACCGCGCTTAACTTTTTGACCTGGCTTAACTAATAGCTGGCGTAAGTGCATGTAACGCGTGGTATATTGACGCCCATGACGGATCGCAATAAAGTTACCTGCAGCACCGCTGTATTTTGAAACAATGACTTCACCATCACCAACAGCAAGCACTGGTGTGCCAACTGGCATTGCGAAGTCCACACCTTTATGCGGTGCTACACGCCCAGTAACTGGGTTAACTCGTCGAGGGTTGAATTGTGAAGAAACTCTAAATTGTTTAGCAGTTGGAAAACGTAAGAAACCGCGTTCTAAGCCATTCCCTTCGCTATCATAATATCGCCCATCTTCAGCACGAAAAGCGTAATAGCTTTTTCCATTTGTTTGTAGACGAACACCAATGAGTTGGCTCTGTTCACTACGGCCATTCAGCATTTCTCTACTCATTAACACACTGAATTTATCGCCTTTCTTCAATTTTTTGAAGTCAACTTGCCATTGCAAGGCTTTGATCACCTCACGGCCTTCATTGCGTGTTAAGCCAGCTTTATTTGTACTTTGTGCAAATGAACCGTCAACCGTGCCTTTTAATACACTGTTAGTCCACTCACCTTCACGAATTTGTTTGGCTTCTTCAAATTTGTTTGTCGTTCCAACGCGGGTAAATACACGGGTCTCACGGCGAGAAACTTCCCATGTCAATGATTCTAATTCGCCTTGATCAGTTAACGACCAATTTAAAGATTGGCCTATTTTCAGGTTTCTCAGCGATTTATGTTGATTGGATAGTGTTGCAACATCACCCGCTTCAATACCGAATTGAGTTAAAATAGTCGTTAAATTATCACCACTTGCAACAACATATTCATGAACGAGAGGTGCTGCTGCCCCACCAGTTTCTGCAGCTTCAGCGTCAGTATCAGCGAGGCCTTCATCAGGTAGCTGTTCACTACTATCTTGAATTATATCGTCGGTAGCATCACTTGCAGGTAATAATGAGAGCGGAATGATGGTATCTGGTGTTCCGTCATTTTCAGTCGTTGTTGGTATATGAACTGGCCGCCAAATTGCGACGGCCATAGTCGCTACAGTGAGCGCACTTAATACAATTTTGTGTGTTCTAGACAGGCTACCGTATACCTGAACCAGACTCTTGGCCATTTGCTGCACTTAAACAATTCCTTCTATTTTTAATCCAGGCAGCTGGCGTATTGCTCTGATAGTTGAGTCAAAAACTTCATGTAGCTATCCGGCTCTATAGCCAGCCCAATTCCTAGTGGGTCGAGAGTTCCCATTTTCACCCCCGTATTACGTGCTACGCTTTCAATCACAGCAGGCCTGAATTGTGGCTCAGCAAAAACACATTGCGCTTTATGCTCAACCAATTGTGTTCGTATTTGATGTAATTTTTGCGCGCCTGGCTGTATTTCTGGGTTTATCGTAAAATGCCCTAAAGGAGCGAGTTGATAGTGTTTTTCAAAGTAGCCATAAGCGTCGTGAAAAACGAAATAACCCTTGTTTCTAGCTGGCTGCAAAATATTAGCAATATTCTGATCATTTTGCGTCATATTTTCTTTGAATTTACGAAGGTTTACGTCTAGCTTATCTTTTTGTTCAGGATAAAGCTCTACTAAACGTTCATAAATGTCTTGCGCAGCAAAATTTGCGATCTCTGGTGATAACCAGATGTGCATATTATACTCACCATGATGATGATGTTCGTGATCCTTGTCATGATTAGCCTCATCTCCATGTTCATGGTCATGTTCATCTTCATGGGACTCTGCCATAAGTAGCGGCTTAATATTTTTCTGTTCAGCTAATGCTAGGCGTTTATTCTGTGGTAATGTATTGATTGGCTTCTGTAAAAACATTTCCATATCAGGCCCAACCCATACAAATAAATCAGCCTGTTTAATTTTTTTCAAATCAGAAGGTTTAAGTGCATAATCATGAGGCGAAGCGCCATCTGGTAATAAAACTTGTGTCTCAGTGACACCATCAGCAATACCAGCTGCAATAAAGGCCAGTGGACGAATTGAAGTCACAACATCAGCATTCGCGGTTGATACCATTGTTGCACTTAATACCGAGCTTGCCACTGCCCCAAAAAGAAATTTACAGGCAATGTTTTTCGATTTATGTATCATAGCAGTCTTTTTCCGTGATTTTAACTTTGAAATGTTATAATATAACACAACATGAATTCTGCAAGATGTTTTTCACATGCAACCACTACTAACTTTAAATAAGATTTCTGTTTCATTTGGCGAAAAACAGGTTCTCAACGATGTTACCTTTGAACTGAATAAAGGTGATATCGTGACCCTTTTAGGCCCGAATGGCGCTGGAAAATCAACAATTGTACGTGTTGTACTCGGGTTACTTGCCCCTACATCAGGTACCATTACGCGTCCTTCTTCTCTCGCTATTGGTTATGTTCCACAAAAACTTCACTTAGATACGACGCTTCCTCTTACGGTTAAACGGTTTATGTTATTAAAGCTTGGTGTTCGTAAAGAGCATTTGTTACCCGCCCTCGAGAGGGTCAAGGCAACGCATTTACTCGAACAACCAATGCAAAAGTTATCAGGCGGTGAGACTCAGCGTGTTTTACTGGCTCGCGCCCTACTCAATAAACCTGACTTGCTAGTGCTTGACGAGCCCGCTCAAGGCGTTGATATCACAGGTCAAGTTGCTCTATATGACTTAATTAATCAGTTAAGAACTGAGCTTAACTGCGCCGTATTAATGGTCTCCCATGACTTACATCTCGTAATGGCAAAAACAGATAAAGTACTTTGCATTAACGGCCATATTTGCTGTTCTGGCGCGCCAGACGTTGTTTCAAACCACCCTGAGTTTGTGGCAATGTTTGGTTATCGCGGTGCTCAACAACTCGGTGTATACCGCCATCAACATAATCATCAACACGATTTAGAAGGCAATATTATTGTTGGCCACCAACACAGCAAGGACTGCAAACATGATTGAGTTACTATTACCCGGCTGGATAGCAGGTATGCTACTTGCCATTGCGGCAGGTCCTCTAGGCTCTTTTGTTGTGTGGCGCCGTATGTCCTATTTTGGCGATACACTAGCCCATGCTTCATTGCTAGGCGTCGCATTTGGGCTTCTATTAAATATCAACCCATTCTATGCTGTTATTGCTGTCACTTTGTTATTGGCCTTAATTTTAGTTTGGCTAGAAAAGCGGCCACAACTTGCTGTTGATACTCTACTGGGTATTATGGCGCACAGTTCACTCTCTTTAGGTCTAGTTGTTGTTAGCTTAATGGCTAATGTCCGTGTTGACCTAATGGCTTATTTATTTGGTGACTTACTCTCAGTCAGCTATGAGGATATTATAACGATTTTTATTGGCGTTATTGTCGTTTGCGGGTTGCTTTTTTATCGTTGGCGGGCACTTTTGTCCATAACGGTTAGCCCTGAACTTGCTTTTGTTGATGGCATTAATATTCAAAGACTGCGTTTATTACTAATGCTAGTTACCGCACTAACAATTGGTATTGCAATGAAATTTGTCGGGGCGTTAATTATTACGTCTTTATTAATTATACCCGCGGCAACGGCTCGGCGTTTTGCTCGAACGCCTGAGCAAATGGCTTCTATCGCTGTCTTAATTGGTATGATTGCTGTGACTGGTGGGCTAACACTTTCTGCTTTCTACGATACCCCTGCAGGGCCGTCTGTGGTGTTGGTATCCGCTATTCTGTTCGTATTTAGTTTAGTAATAAAAGCGAAAAATTAATTTAAGCTATGAGCTACATAATTTCAGTTGTTACATACAATTTTTGATGTAAATGGCCCCAACATTGCTTTCAATGTTGGGGCCATTTTTATTTAATATAATTAAATTTCTTTAGGGGTTAAACCAAAGTGGTTATATGCATGAACCGTCGCCATTCGGCCTCTAGGGGTGCGCTGAATAAAGCCTTGCTGGATAAGATAAGGTTCTAAAACATCTTCTATGGTTTCACGCTCTTCCCCAATGGCTGCTGCAAGGTTATCAACACCAACTGGGCCGCCCATAAATTTATCAATAATAGCCACCAGAAGCTTTCTATCTAAATAATCAAAGCCTGCAGCATCAACATTTAACATGTCTAATGCTTGGTTAGCTATTAGCCCATCAATTGAACCATCGCCTTTTACTTGAGCAAAGTCCCGCACGCGACGCAACAAACGGTTGGTAATACGTGGAGTTCCCCTCGAGCGCATAGCAACTTGTAGAGCCCCTTCTTCGGTGATGTCTAGCCCCATGTATCGGGCGCTACGTTTGACAATATGTTGTAGATCATTAACTTGATAAAATTCTAGGCGTTGCACAATACCGAACCTATCACGTAATGGTGATGTGAGTGACCCAGCCCGAGTCGTTGCACCAATTAATGTGAAAGGAGGGAGATCAATTTTAATAGAACGCGCAGCAGGCCCTTCTCCTATCATGATATCTAGCTGGTAATCTTCCATTGCGGGATAAAGTATTTCCTCAACAACTGGAGATAATCGATGGATTTCATCAATGAATAGGACATCATGAGGTTCTAAATTAGTTAACATGGCCGCTAAATCGCCTGCTTTTTCTAATACGGGCCCTGAAGTTGTACGCAGATTAACGCCTAGTTCATTTGCAACAATCCCAGCCAGAGTTGTTTTACCTAACCCTGGAGGACCAAAGATTAGCAAATGGTCAAGCGCATCGCCCCGCATTTTTGCCGCCTGAATAAATATTTCCATTTGGTCTTTAACCTGGGGCTGACCAATGTATTCATTCAATAGCTTTGGCCTGATCGCACGGTCAATAGCTTCTTCATCTGACTGTAATACTTCAGCCGTTATTAGGCGATCAGCTTCAATCATATTCAACGTCTCTCAATCAAAGTGCGGCACGAAGGGCATCACGGATCAATGTTTCAGAGTCGCTATCCGGTTTTGCGACTTTACTCACCATACGGCTTGCTTCTTGTGGTTTGTACCCTAAAGCAATCAATGCAGCAGCTGCTTCTGCCTCAATATCAGCCATGCTTGGTACTTTGCTATTCACACTTGGTAGGTTAATGTCACTATTTTGATTAAATAAATCGCCATTTAGGCCTTTGAAGCGGTCTTTCATTTCGACCACTAAACGTTCTGCCGTTTTCTTACCAATACCAGGTAATTTGACCAGTGATGCGATAGCTTCTTGTTCAATCGCAGAAACAAATTGTTGAGCAGACATCCCTGATAAAATTGCTAGAGCTAATTTTGGACCAACCCCATTAACCTTGATCAGTTCTTTAAATAGCGCCCTTTCTTGCTTGTCGTTAAAGCCATATAATAATTGGGCATCTTCACGAACAACAAAATGAGTAAAAACAATCGCTTCTTGACCAATTTCGGGTAATTCATAGAAACAAGTCATCGGCATATGGACTTCATAACCGACACCTTGTAGCTCTAATAATACGATTGGAGGTTGCTTTTCTAAAACAATACCACGTAAACGACCTATCACATTGAAGCCCTCTATTGCTATCTAAACCCTGAACATACTATCTAAACCCTGAACAGGTTGGTTTATTATCATTAATACCGTTGTTTATACCACAAAAAATGCTGGATGCATATCCAGCTACGCGCTATTTATTAATAAGTAATTCTGTTTAAGATAAACTCGCTATCTTAAACGGCCGCGAGTTAAAACTAACCGTGGGTCGCCAACTTTTAAAAGGTTTTGATTGAAATGGCAATGTGTAATCGCAATTGCCAAAGCATCTGCCGCATCAGATTGTGGGCTCGCCGACAACTTCAGAATAGATTTAACCATATGTTGTACTTGGCTTTTTTCTGCAGCTCCTGTGCCTACAACCGTCTGTTTCACTTGGCGAGCCGCATATTCGAATACGGGTATATTCATGTTTGCAGCAGCAACAATTGCAACCCCTCGGGCTTGACCAAGTTTTAATGCTGAATCCGCATTCTTCGCCATAAAAACTTGTTCAATGGATAATACATCAGGTTGATATTGGGTGATAATTTCCGAGACACCCGCATAAATTCGTTGCAGACGACTTGGTAAATCATCAACTTGGGTACGAATACATCCACTGCCTAAATACAGCAATTGCCGGCCTTGCTGGCGAATAACACCGTATCCCGTAACACGAGAACCGGGGTCAATACCTAAAATAATCGCCATATACGTTTATTTATTCCTCGTTATATTAATTAAACTGTTTTAGTTAGCTCGTCGATTCAAAGAAAGTATAGCGGATAAAGGAAAGGAAAGAATAGAAGGCGTTAGAGAAAGCAGGCTGCGCCAGCCGGCTTTCTCTACGCGGATTATGCTAAATGACTAAATGGCCACTTAGTGCCTCACGACTTACAGTGTGGCAGCGACTTCGTCAGAAATATCACCATTGTGGTAAACTTCCTGTACGTCGTCTGAATCTTCTAACATATCAATAAGACGTAATAATTTAGGAGCCGTTTCTGCATCTAACTCCGCTTTAGTCGATGGGATCATCGATACTTCTGCGGCTTCACTGGTGAAACCTGCAGCATCTAGTGCATCTTTCACTTCACCAAACGTTTCTGGCGTTGTGTAAACATCGATTGCACCATCATCATAAGTTTCAACATCATCAGCGCCTGCTTCTAATGCCGCATCCATTATGGCATCTTCATCAACGCCAGGTGCATAAGTGATCACGCCGCGTTTAGTAAATAAGTAAGAAACGGAACCGTCTGTACCCAAGTTACCACCCGTTTTAGTAAATGCATGACGCACTTCAGAAACAGTACGGTTACGGTTATCACTTAAGCATTCAACCATAACAGCCGTTCCACCTGGGCCATAACCTTCATAAATGATGGTTTCCATATTATCATTATCATCATTACCAACACCACGTGCGATAGCACGGTTTAAAGTGTCACGAGTCATGTTGTTAGATAATGCTTTATCTATAGCCGCACGTAAACGCGGGTTAGTTGCGGGATCACCACCACCTAAACGAGCTGCAGTCACTAATTCACGGATAATTTTAGTGAAAATTTTACCGCGTTTAGCATCTTGTGCCGCTTTACGGTGTTTGGTGTTGGCCCATTTACTATGACCTGCCATGAAATATCTCCAAAAAACGTCAATAAATAATTAAACAGCAAATTCTAAAATAGCCTGACTGTTGCTCCAGGATTTCGTTAAGCTCGCTGCTTCATCGGGGGCTAGCCAACGAAATTCACTGTGTTCCGTCAGTAATGGCATTTTTTCTTCACTTTGCACCATTTTAAACCAATGTTCTTTACAATGCGTAACATCGGGTGCATAACGATGCCTGAAATGCGGGAAAATTTCAAAGATGATACTGTGCGACAAATCTTGTAGCTGGTTTTGTTCAACCTCAAAACCTGTCTCTTCTTTAATTTCACGACACGCCGTTTCGTACGGCTTTTCATCAGGCTCCAAACTTCCAGTCACTGATTGCCAGAAGTTTGGGTCGTCTTTACGTCGTAACATAAGCACCCGCCCACTACTTTGAGCCACAATAATGACTAATACTGATTCCGGGCGCTTATATTTTTTCATTGAACTTACTCTTCGTCTTTCGCAACCACCGCGATAGCGAGTTCCGTTAATGAATCAGGATTCGCATGGCTCGGTGCATTCGTCATTAGGCACGCAGCTGCTGTTGTTTTCGGGAAAGCAATAACATCACGAATATTATCAGTGCCTGTTAACAACATGACTAAACGGTCAAGACCAAATGCTAAACCTGCGTGTGGCGGTGTACCATATTTCAATGCATCCAATAAGAAGCCAAATTTTTCACGTTGGTCTTCTTCATTAATACCTAAAATGCTAAATACTGTTTGTTGCATTTCATTGCGGTGAATACGTACTGAACCACCACCAACTTCGTAACCATTGATGACCATATCATACGCATTAGCAACGGCTTCTTCAGGTTTACTCGCCAGTTCTTCAGGTGAGAAATCTTTAGGTGAAGTAAATGGATGGTGCATCGCAGTTAACCCGCCTTCACCATTATCTTCAAACATTGGGAAATCAATCACCCACAGTGGTTGCCAGCTATTTAAATCGGTTAATTCAAAGTCACGACCGACTTTCAAACGTAACGCACCCATTGAATCGGTCACCACATTTTTTGCGCCCGCGCCGAATAACAAGATATCGCCATCAACAGCACCAGTACGGTCTAATAACTGGTTAATCACATCTTCACTCAAGAATTTTGCAACTGGGCTTTGAATGCCTTCAAGGCCTTTAGCTCGCTCGTTGACTTTCATCCAAGCCAAGCCTTTCGCACCATAAATACCAACAAATTGACCATATTCGTCGATTTGTTTACGCGTCATAGCTGCGCCACCAGGAACTTTCAGAGCTGCAACACGGCCTTTCGGGTCGTTTGCTGGGCCTGAGAACACCGCAAATTCAACATCTTTTACGATATCCGCCACATCCACCAGCTCCATTGGGTTACGTAAGTCTGGTTTATCTGAACCATAACGACGCATAGCTTCCGCAAAAGTCATGATTGGGAAGTTGCCTAAATCAACCCCTTTTACCTCTAACCATAAATTACGGATCATACGTTCCATAATTTCACGCACTTGCTCTGCGGTCATGAAAGAGGTTTCAACATCGATTTGGGTAAATTCAGGCTGGCGGTCTGCACGTAAATCTTCATCGCGGAAGCATTTTACGATTTGATAATAACGGTCAAAGCCTGACATCATCAGCAACTGTTTAAACAGTTGCGGTGATTGAGGTAATGCGTAGAATTTACCTTTATGAACACGACTTGGCACTAAATAGTCACGAGCACCTTCTGGTGTTGCTTTGGTTAGCATTGGCGTTTCAACGTCCAAAAACCCTTCGTTATCCATAAAGTTACGAACAAAGCTGGTAATTTTGGCACGCGTGCGCAGACGCTCAGACATCTCTGGACGGCGCAAATCTAAATAGCGATATTTTAAACGACGCTCTTCTGTATTCGTTTGGTTGCTATCTAATGGTAGTGGCTCTGACTTATTGAAAACATTCAGTTCTTCAGCAAAAACTTCAATTTCGCCCGTTGCCATATCTTTATTTTTTTGGCTATCTGGACGTGCGCGTACTGTCCCTGTGATTTGGATACAGAACTCATTACGCAGTTCTGACGCTTTTTCAAATATGTCTTTACGATCGGGGTCGAAGAAAACTTGCACGATCCCTTCACGGTCACGCATATCGATAAAAATCAAACCACCTAAATCGCGACGGCGGTTTACCCATCCACTAAGAGTGACTTTTTGGCCTTCGTGAGCGATGTTTAACTGCCCACAATAATTAGTACGCATACAATATCCTTTTACTCAGCTGTTGTGCTTTTGCTTGCTGCGGGATTTTGGCATTTTGCTGAACCCTATTTATCTGCGAAACACGGGCTGAAAATTCAGAATGTCAAAAAGGCAGACATTATACAGGAAATTCTGTTAGACAAATAGTTACGTATTCTACATAACGCGTAAACCATTTTGTTTTTAATCATATTTTCATCAATTATTGTTTTTCTAATCAACAACAATAAAATTGAATAGCGAGATAGACGTCTATCACGATGATCCTATCGATTTTAAGTGACTATCCGCACCATGTACATATTGCAGCAAAGGTTTATTTCATCAGTTCGATACCTTTTTGAGTGAAAAATCACCACTTAATGTATTCCAATTCAATTATTGGTTAATAAATATCGCTTTAATCATTAATCTTTCTATTTCAGAATCGTTACCTTTTTCAGTTTGCTATAATCACAACAGACAGATATAACGCTGAATTAATCACCATCTGCAGTTTAAGGACTACCCATGAAAAAAATTATACTTGCCACTTCCATGTTCGTACTACTTGCTGGATGCCAGAACATGAAACCCGCAGAGACTGATAATACAAAAACTTTTTATATTGATTCTTCACTTGCTGATTGTATGGGCGTTGCCCCAATGAAATGTATGAAAGTGAAAGAAAACCCAAGTGATGACTGGCAACTTTTTTATAGCTCAATTCAAGGCTTCGAATATCAACCAGGCTTCTCTTATACTATACAAGTGAAGCAATTCGATGTACCAAACCCACCGGCTGATGCCCCAAGTATTCGTTATGAATTGGTAAAAATCGTTGAGAAAAAATAATTTTTAAACAATATAATTTAAGTCATTAAGTAATTTTATCAGTTTACTTAATGACTCACTTACAGCAATAATTCTCTTATCATCGTTAAATAACAGGGTGTCCCTATTATGAGTGTTAAAATCATTGATAAGCTTGGGTTGATCACCTTATCAGACCACAAAATTGCGATGGTGCGTTCCCATAATAAAAGTTTATTTTATATACCCGGTGGAAAACGTGAGCAAGGTGAGACTGACGAACAAGCACTCTGCCGTGAGATTGCCGAAGAATTAAAACTTGAGCTAGATACCGCTTCTATCCGGTTTTATGGTGAGTTCATTGGCCCTGCTGATGGAAAATCAGATGGAACGCAAGTCCGTATTCGTTGTTACTTTGCGGACTATACAGGGGAGCCACAACCCGCCGCTGAGATTGCTGAATTGGATTGGTTTAGCATTAACGATTTACCTCGCTGCTCAAGCACAGCGGTGACTATTTTAACTCGCTTAAAAAAAGAAGGTTTGATTAAATAGAGTGTAAGACTGACTCAAAAAAGTTGTGATTTCATTTGTCTAACGGCTTTTTAGGATTTACAATTCACAAAATATTGTCAATACCCATTACTATAACTTATATTTTTAGGTGTTTTCATAGTTTGATTCGTTTTATGGTGGAGTAAAAAATGGTCAGCTCTTTGTATGCTGTACTGGGTGCCTTACTGCTGCTTAGATTATCTTTAAATGTTGTGAAGTTGCGTAATCAATACCGTATAGCCTATGGTGATGGCGGTTTTTATGAGTTGCAAACCGCTATCCGCGTTCATGGTAATGCCATCGAATACATTCCCATCTCATTAATTTTACTGCTTTTAATGGAAATGAATGGCGCGCAAGTGTGGATGATTCATATTTGTGGTCTGATCTTAATAGCAGGCCGATTACTGCACTCTTACGGCTTGAAAAATCACGATTATTCATATCGCCGTTCAGGTATGGTAGCCACTTACCTTGCTATGGCACTAATGGTTATCGCCAATACTTATTACCTACCTTGGCTGCAAATCGTTTCATTTAATCTTTAGTTTTTATTCTCTGTAACGGCACGAGTTATTAATGTGCCGCTCATTATTTCATTGCTTATGGATTGATTTTCAGTAGACTGCCTTTCTGATACAATCCTCCACTACTTTTGTTTTTGCTTAATACAGAACTTATGTCAAATTCGGATCCAACCTCAAAAGACCGCCTTTTCTCTGCGCCTATCGCTAACCTTGGTGACTGGCAATTCGATGAAAAAGTTGCTGAAGTATTCCCTGATATGATCCAACGCTCCGTGCCAGGGTACTCTAATATTATTACGATGATTGGCATGCTAGCGGGTCGTTTTGTCAAACCCAACAGCCATGTTTACGATTTAGGCTGCTCTTTAGGTGCAGCAACCTTATCGATAAGGCGTAATATTACAGTAGAAAAAAGCAAAATTATTGCTGTTGATAACTCCCCTGCAATGGTTGAACGTTGCCGCCGCCATATTGATGCGTATCGTGCCGACACACCGGTTGACGTTATCGAAGGCGATATTCGCGATGTAAATATTGAAAATGCTTCCATGGTTGTGCTCAATTTCACCTTACAGTTTCTCAACCCGGAAGACCGCCAATTATTACTCAGTAAAATTTATCAAGGGCTACAACCCGGCGGTATTTTAGTGCTTTCTGAGAAATTCAATTTCGAAGACAACGAAATCGGTGAATTATTGTTCAATATGCATCACGACTTCAAACGGGCAAATGGCTATAGTGAATTAGAAATTAGCCAAAAACGCAGTATGTTAGAAAACGTGATGCTCACAGACTCTGTTGAAGCACATAAAGCGCGTTTAAAAAATGTCGGTTTTACTCACTGTGAAGTTTGGTTCCAGTGCTTTAATTTTGGTTCACTGTTAGCGGTTAAAGAGGCCTAGGCATGATTGATTTTGGTCGTTTTTACCAACAAATTGCGGTTGGCCCTCTAAGTCATTGGCTTGAAACGCTTCCGGCACAACTTTCAGAATGGAAAAAACAAGGGTTACACGGTGGATTTTCCTCATGGGAGAAAATGCTAGATAACCTACCCGTTATGGTTCCTACCCATTTGGATTTACGCAATAGCGTGACAGCAACGCGCGAACCCGAACTCACTGCGGGCGAAACGCGACGTCTGAATAATATTCTTGAACAATTAATGCCATGGCGTAAAGGCCCTTTTTCTCTCTATGGCGTGAATATTGATACTGAATGGCGCTCAGACTGGAAATGGGATCGCGTACTACCCCATATTTCATCACTCAAAGACCGCTATGTCTTAGATGTTGGTTGTGGCAGTGGCTACCATATGTGGCGTATGTTAGGGCAAGATGCCAAATTTGTTGTTGGTATCGACCCAACTGAACTATTTTTATGCCAATTTGAAGCCGTCAGAAAGCTACTAGGTGATGACCAACGTGCCCACTTATTGCCTTTAGGTATCGAACAACTGCCAGAATTGAAGGCATTTGATACCGTATTTTCAATGGGTGTACTTTACCACCGCCGTTCACCGCTCGACCATTTATGGCAACTTAAGAACCAATTAGTGAGTGAAGGCGAATTGGTATTAGAGAGCCTGGTTATTGAAGGGGATGAATTTCAGTGTTTGATCCCCGGTGACCGTTACGCCCAAATGCGTAATGTCTATTTTATTCCTTCCGCTAAAATGCTCAAAGTTTGGTTGGAAAAATGCGGCTTTGTTGATGTGCGAATTGTTGACCAAGAAGTAACCTCTTTGGAAGAGCAACGCCGCACACAGTGGATGAAAACAGATTCACTGGCTGAATTTTTAGACCCAAATGATAAAACTAAAACTATCGAAGGTTACCCCGCACCACTACGTGCAATTTTAGTTGCTCGTAAGCCATAAAGATAAAATGCCTATGGCAATCAAGTCATAGGCATTTATTATCATACTAGTAAACAAGCGATTACATTGTTATTTGCCATAAATTATAGAAGGCAATTCGGCCAGATAACTCGGCTAAAATAACCGCTAGCGCACATAGGCCTAATAGTGCGAATGAATTTCTTCCGCGATATAACAGAGCAGGATAAACAAACAGCATCACCGCTAAGACGACTAACTGGAAGCTCCAAAAACCCGCTTGTTCGGCACTAATCTCAGGCCCTGTTTCGCCTAAGAATGCCACATAAGCTGCACGAGTGGCAAAAATCATAATTGAGCCAATCAAAAATGCCATCGCCCCCAACCGCTGAGCCCCGAATAAAATCGCTAATGCGCCACCAGCAACTAGCAGTGTCATCCACATTTGTAATGTCGTGAAAACAGTAAACCAGTTCGCTACTGTGGCAATATTATAAACCTGAGGAATTGACCATACGAATGCCAAACCAAAAATAACCGTGGCAACGTTACACAGTTCACTCAGCACCTTATTTTTAATAAACAAGGTAAATAATAAAGTTGCAGCCCCAAAAGCGACAAAAATACCACTGAGTAAGGCTTCATTACTCATTGGTGAACGGCCGACGCCTAAAAGCATATTGAAGAAGCGCAGTGGCTGCCCAACGTGCAAACCACCAATCACTAGTGCAATGATCATAATGACGAATGCAGCTATATTGGCATGACGTAATTGGTTTTCACTCAACATACCCAGTCTTCGGCTTGCATACGCCAACAAATATAAACCTGCCGCTGACTGCCCCAATACAGTGAAAAAAACGAGTGGAAGTTCGTGCATATTATACCTCTGCTGGATTTTGTAATTTACCGCTCTTTTCACCACAAGGTTTGGCATCTTTATGCGGTTTAATCACAATATTAGGATTAGTAAGAGACGGATTTGGCATGGGGGCGACCCCACTAATATTGCCATGACGTTCACGTAGAATATTGATATCGTCAAAATCCAATGCACGTTGTGGACAGGAGTCAACACAAACCGGTTTCATCCCTTTTTCGACACGTTCATAGCATCCATCGCATTTACTCATCAATTTTTTCTTTTCGTCATACTGCGGTGCACCGTATGGACAACGTAACTCGCAGTAACGGCATCCAACACAAATGGTTTGGTCTACCACGACTAACCCATCTTGCTCACGTTTATGCATCGCCCCTGTTGGGCAACCTTCAACACATGTTGGGTTAGAACAATGATTACAGGAAATTGATAGATAGTAGTTATAAACATTCTGCTGCCATATCCCCTCTTGCTGCTGCCAACTACCACCACCAAACTCATACACCCGACGAAATTTAGGCCCTAAATCAAGGTCTTTCTCATCTTTACAACTCACCTGACACGTTTTACATCCTGTGCATTTTGTTGAGTCGAAATAAAAACCATACTGTTTCATTTGTCGCTCCTTATGCACGTTTCACGTCAACTAAGTTAGTATGTTGTGGATTCCCTTTAACGAGAGCTGAAGGCTGTTGTGTGGTTAGTGTATTGATACAACCACCGATATCGACCCCTTCCTCATTGACTTCCCGCCAAGTACCTTGCGGAACCGCAATCACCCCCGGTAATACGCGCTCAGTCACTTTCGCTTTAATATGCATACGTCCGCGGTCATTGAAAATTTCAGTCATATCACCATCTTGAATACCACGAGTTGATGCATCAATTGGGTTAATCCAATATTGATGAGGCACGGCTTCACGTAACACAGCAATATTAAAATACGATGAATGCGCATGGCCTTTATCGTGATAGCCCGTCATTTGCAGCGGATATTTTTGCTTAGTTTTTTTGTTTTCAACACCTTCCGTATTCACACAATATTCAGGCACAGCAGGAATTCGCTGGTCAGTAGGGTATTCCCACTCTTTCGCTATCTTAGCGAGCCTTTCTGAATAAATTTCAATTTTACCCGATGGGGTTGGTAATGGCGCAGTTTCAGGTGAGTCTCTGAATGGTTTTAATGCAATATAATCTGCACTGTTTGCCAATTTCCTATCAACAATTCCCATGTCATTCGTTTCTTCAAATGTTGGCAAATGGGGATTTTTTTCTCGCATTAGGTTATAGCAATGTTCTATCCACTGCTCATGAGTACGACCTTCGGTAAATTGGTCTTTAATACCCAGCTTTTCAGCAATATCCGTTAAAACATCATAAGATTGGCGACACTCCCATAATGGCGTAATCGCATTTTGTAGACGAATAGCATAATGGTAAGCACCGCTTGCATACGAATTATTAATTAAATCATTCGATTCAACACTGGTCACATCGGGTAGAATCAAATCCGCATATTTAGTCGATGGTGTCATATGCGTATCCCAAACTAAAATAAATTCACATAGGGATTCATCTGTTAGAATTTTATGGGTTTTGTTCAAATCAGAATGTTGATTACCCGTGACATTACTCGCATAGTGCCATAAAAATTTCACGTTGGTTTCAAGACGCTCTTTACCGAGCAATGTTGAATTTGTTGCGGTCATTTCGGTTCCGCGCGCAATCGCATCGGTCCACATAAAACACGGGATTTTGGTTTTAACTGGGTTTGGAATAGCAAAACCAGGCACAGAATACGCCACGTTACCTCCCCATCCTCCCGCATTCGTCCCAGGGCGTCCAATATGCCCCGTGACAATCGGTAACATCATCACTGCCCGGGCCGCTTGCTCTCCCGATGCGGTTCTTTGTAATCCCCAGCCTTGAGAAATCCACGCTGCTTTTGCATTACCCAGCTCACGAGCCAACTGAACAATACGGGTTGGCGAAACACCTGTAATTTGGCTAGCCCACTGAGGTGTTTTTTCAACACCATCATCACCGAGCCCTAAAATATAATCCTTATATGAGCCATTTTGTGGTGCAGACTCAGGAAGTGTCTGGCTATCCCAGCCCACACAATATTTCGCTAAAAAAGCCTCATCCGTTAATTGTTCTTTAATTAATGTATGGATAATCGCTGCCACAAGCGCACCGTCAGTGCCCGGATAGATTGGGATCCATTCAGCGCCTAGCGTTGTCACGCTATCAGTACGACGCGGGTCAATAATAATCACTTTGGCTTGGCTTTTTTCTAATGCTTTTAAGGTTTCATAGAACTGACCACCACCGGACATACGCGTTTCCGCAATATTATGGCCGAACATCACGACTAAATCGCTATTCGCTATTTCAGACAGTAATGAATCATCTAACTTGCCATAGACATACGGAATAACACCGTTTATTTGTGCAGTTGAGTAAGTTCCATGTTGATCAAGAAACCCACCTAGTTGGTTTAATAGACGCTTGCAGGCATTACGCCCTTGTAAATTAGCACCGGTAGACCCTGAGCCATACTGGTATTAAATCGCTTCATTACCATAAGTATCAATGGTTGAGCGCAGTTTTTGTGCCACAATCGTCGTCGCTTCGTCCCAGCTGATCCGTTTAAACTTTCCTTCCCCCCGTTTACCTGTACGCAATAATGGGTATTTCAAGCGGTCTGGGTTATAGGTTTTCCAACGAACAGAGCGCCCTCTCAAACAGGGGCGTATTTGATGTAAACCAAATTGGGTGTCGTCATACATGGTTTCATTCGATATGCGAGTAATAACGTCATCTTTTACATGCACTTTGAGTGGGCAGCGGCTACCACAATTGACTAAGCATGCACTGTATTTGATTTTTTCGCTGACTTCGTCGGGTTGGATTGTGATAGTGGGTGTTGCTTGAGCGGAAAAAGGTAGAGAGATGGAGCTGGCAATAGCTGTTGTCGTGGCGACAGAGGCAGAGGCTTGAATAAACTGTCTCCGACTCAGCGCTTTTTCCCTGATTTTATTGATCATTACATTGCTACCTCATTAATTATTATAAATTGAATTACTTAGTATTCTTATAGTAATTAGATAGTAGCCTTATAAAAATAAGGGTTAATTGACGTGTATCAACACAAGCAATAATTGAGCTATTAATGATAAATAAACAATATAATAAGTTTCTTTATTTGGTATTTTAATGGTAACTAACCATGGGTTAGCTGAAAAATAACAAGGAAAACCAACTAGTTGATTTTCCTTAGAGAATAACAATTTATTTAAAATTTCTATCGTCAAGCTGCCTATTGTGGCTAGCGGCAATTAAACGGAAACTTTTTCAGTAATAGAAATAAAGTCCTTCATCGCTTCTACCGTAGGGCCATCAACACAGTAATGGGTGAATTCATCCGTTTCGCTATTAGAGGCCATTGTTACCCCTACTTTACGGTAACTCATGGTTGATGGCACCGTTCTCCCTGCGGAACTGTGTACCTCAGATAAACCGATTTCCATAAATTTACTTAGGTTAGCTAAACGTACTCCCGCACCTGCCATAATCTGTGGGCCATTAATTTGCTGGCTTTTTTCATGGAGTTCTTTCAAAAGCGGTAAACCCAACTCCGCACTTTGTTGCTGCCCAGAAGTTAAAATACGCGCAACACCGAGTTCGTTTAATTGTTCTAAAGCTAATAATGGGTTAATACACATATCAAATGCGCGGTGGAAGGTAATATTCATCCCTTGTGCAATTTCCATCAACGTATGCATCCTGTTGATATCAATACGCCCTTCACTATCCAATATACCGATAACGGCACCTGAAAACCCCATATCCTTAATCATAATTAAATCTTCACGGATCACGTCAAATTCGCTGATGTTATAGCAAAAATCGCCACCACGAGGACGAATAATAGGATGAACTGGAATATGTAGTTTCTCTTTGGCTAATTTCAGGTAACCATAACTGGGGGTCAGGCCACCGTCTGCAGCACCAGAACATAGTTCGATACGATCTGCACCATATTCTTGAGCCACTTGGGCACATTCAATTCCGAAACAACAGATTTCCAGTTTTGCCATTACGACCTCCGAAATAGAGCAATAAAACACGGGTTTTATATGCCCCAAAATAATGAAAAAAATTTAATGTTAAACGTTAACAATTCGCTTAATAATGCCATTTATTGGAAAATGTTATCGGATAGACATCACAGCACTAAAAGTTAACGTGTACTATTAATCAATAACGTTAATTGCATCACTTATTTTTCACTTTCAATTATCTTTTTTAGTGTGAAAGGATGGTATTTAACCGTTATTTCACCATTTGACACTGCTAATGTTGGATTTGGCAACCTTTCTTGCTGCCCTTTGGGTTGGCTTACTTTAATACGATACCCTTGGGGTAAAGGATCAGGTAATAACTGGAATGCTGCGGTTTCTAGCTGACTCGGCTCAACATCAATCACCATTTCGATATGTTCCCAACTTTCTTTCGGGTAAATTTTGTCTTTTGGGAAAGGCAATTCAATAATAAATACATCTTGACCCGCGACGTTTAATGGCTCTTTTAACTCATATAAACGAATTGGCCTGCCATTGATAACATTGTCAGATAAAAGCTCAGCGCATCCCATTAACCCTTGATGCCAACGTTCTGCAGTTGCCATATGATGGCAACGCACCGAAATATGATCTATCGGAAAAGATGACAATGATAAGTTCAATTCCTGCGCCAACTGTTGTAATTTACCCATAAACACAGGTAGGTCATCCCATAAATCTTGTAATTGCGAAATTTTGCTAAATTGTGGCATCTAAAGCCCTCTCTTTACAAAAACTTATCTGCTAAACAATGGCGCAGACTGTAGCATGAGAGCCCCAAAATGTGGTATAAAACCTGCCGATTTTTCTCTTCAACCTTTTAGTTATACGCATGTGATGGCACAATGCGGTAACTATGGTTCGTAATTTAAGGTAATTCGGTGAATATTCAGGCGATTCTTTCAGATAAAATTAGTGCTGCGATGTTAGCAGCGGGTGCTCCAGAAGGCAGTGATGCACTTGTGCGTCAGTCCGCTAAAGCTCAGTTTGGTGATTATCAAGCGAATGGAGTGATGGGCGCGGCTAAAAAGATGGGGATAGCTCCGCGACAACTGGCTGAACAGCTTGTTAATCACTTAGATTTGGAAGGGATTGCCAGCAAAGTTGAAATTGCCGGCCCTGGCTTTATTAATATTTTCCTTGAACCAACGTGGGTTGAAAAACACGTTGAAGAGGCATTAGCATCACAACGCCTAGGCGTCGCACCAGTCAAGCCTGAAACGATTGTCATTGACTATTCAGCGCCTAATGTCGCAAAACAAATGCACGTGGGTCACTTGCGTTCAACCATCATTGGTGATGCAGCTGCACGTACCCAAGAATTTATTGGTCATAAAGTCATTCGTGCCAACCACGTCGGTGATTGGGGTACGCAATTTGGTATGTTAATTGCTTATCTTGAAAAAGTGCAAAATGAAGATGCCACCGATATGGCGCTTGCTGACCTCGAAGAGTTTTATCGCGAAGCTAAAAAACACTACGACGAAGATGAAGAGTTCGCAGTACGTGCTCGTGGCTACGTTGTAAAATTGCAATCCGGTGATGAATATTGCCGCCAAATGTGGCGCAAATTAGTCGATATCACTATGCAGCAGAACCAAGAAACCTATCGCCGCTTAAATGTCACATTGACCGAAGATGACGTGATGGGTGAAAGCTTATATAACAGCATGCTTCCAGGCATTGTTGCTGACTTAAAAGCCAAAGGTTTAGCCGTTGAGAGTGAAGGCGCAACGGTTGTTTTCCTTGATGAATTCAAAAATAAAGAAGGCGAACCAATGGGCGTGATCGTCCAGAAAAAAGATGGTGGCTTCTTATATACAACAACCGATATCGCCTGTGCTAAATACCGTTACGAAACCCTGCACGCTGACCGTTCTCTTTACTATATTGACTCACGCCAACATCAACATTTGATGCAAGCATGGACCATCGTCCGTAAAGCAGGTTACATCCCTGAATCGATGGCGCTTGAGCACCATATGTTCGGGATGATGTTAGGGAAAGATGGCAAACCGTTTAAGACTCGTACAGGTGGTACCGTCCGTTTATCAGACTTGCTTGATGAAGCGGTTGAACGCGCTCAAACATTAATCCGTGAGAAAAACCCGGATATGTCTGAAGATGAATTGCTTAACGTTGCGAATGTGGTTGGTATTGGGGCAGTTAAGTACGCTGACTTATCCAAAAATAGAACGACTGATTATATTTTCGATTGGGACAACATGTTAGCTTTCGAAGGAAATACCGCACCGTATATGCAATATGCGTATACCCGTGTGGCCTCTATTTTCAAGAAAGCTAATTTAACCCACACAGACCTAACTCTGCCTATTTCATTACAAGACCCGCGTGAAATTGCGCTTGCAACACGTTTATTACAGTTTGAAGAAACCATTCTCACTGTTGCACGTGATGGTACACCTCATGTGATGTGTGCTTATTTGTATGAGTTAGCCGGTTTATTCTCTGGTTTCTATGAGCACTGCCCTATCTTGTCAGCTGATGACGAAGCCCAGCGCCAAAGCCGCTTGAAATTAGCGGCATTAACTCAAAAAACATTAAAAACGGGCCTAGATACACTGGGCATTGAAACCGTTGAAAGAATGTAATTCAAATCAATAAATAGCCTATTAGCGGTTCACTTCGGTGAGCCGTTTTTGTTTGCGTTGCTTTACTAACTTTGATGTTAATTTTTGCAATTCCTCAACATGTTCATTTGCACAATTGCGAAGCACTAAGTTCCATTTGCAAAGTGTTTTTGCTTGTTCATAAAGTTCAGGGCTATGCACCAACCTGTTATTCTGTTGTAACCAATGAGCAACGCTCGCCCAGTCCCATAACGGGGATGCGCCATTCAAGCGTTGTACGGGTGCTGGAAAATGGCCTTTACCTCGAGCCCCATCTTTCAATAAAGCCACTGCCTGACGAGTTAGTCCTGTCAATTCGGCAATATCACTTAACCCAACTAAAGTTGAATCAATAGATTCCACTTTTATATTCATCGATGTACTTTCGATGTCTGTGATCGCTGTTTCAATGGCAAGATCTAAAGACTCCGCTTCCCTATCAAATTCTAAATAAACCGATTTACCATAGAAACACACCAATGCATCGTCACAGCCTGCAGCAAATAAGGTATCAACTAAACCTTCAGTATCTGCAGTCACACCAGATAGTGTTAATGTGAAAGTAAATAGTGCCATAATTATCCCATATAGTATGAATAAGCGGCCTAAGCCGCTTTGATTACCTGAAAAGAGCAATGCAGTGATTAACTTTACGTATAATCTGTTTAGCATGCACTTCCATGACTTTCGGCGTTGACCAGACACTCATCATATGTGTTTTGTGTTCATCTACTGCGTTACCACAGCGTAACTTACAAAAAGTATGTGATGAGTTCCCTGCACTAACCCAGAGCCAGCCATTTTCTATCGCATATTCAATAGCAGCCTGAATATGCTTGTTCGGATGTTTTTTCATTGACCCCCGAGATACATAACATAATCATTCCGTTGACATCGGTCAACAAATAATATTCAATGAATTGAATATCTCCCTATCACTTGATTGTTGTAACAACAACCCAGTCAATGTACCCCATAAATAGAGTGGGCTATTATTTTTATCAATGAAAACAATTAATTGAAATTTCATAAAATAATTTTGAAATTAATAATTCAGTTACTATTGGAATTAATTTAAGAACTCACTAGAAATTGAAGGGAACAGATCTATGGTTATTTTTTCCTTAACGACGCAGATTACAGAGATAAAAAAAGCCCAATTTTATGAGCTCTTCTCATTAAAATTGGGCTTTAAAGGTTATTGACGGCTTATTAATTAGGCAACACTACGTTTCATAAAATCACGAGGGCGGAACCCGAGTACATATAAAGCTACGAAATAACTTCCTGCACCAATAATCACGACGCCTATTAAACGTAGCATACGCATCAGCATATTACCGTCTTGCCAAGAAGGCATAAAGTGTAAAACACCAAACAGCACAGCGCCCATTACAATTAACGCTATCAATAATTTAAATATAAACCCTTTCCAGCCAGCTAAAGGCTGAAAAATATCTTGCTTGCGCAGTTGCCAATAGAGAACTCCCGCATTAAAACACGCCGCTAACCCAATAGATAAGGCTAAACCTGCATGTTGTAAAGGACCAATAAAGGCTAAGTTCATCAATTGGGTTAAAATTAAAGTGACAATCGCAATCTTCACTGGCGTGCGAATATTTTGGCGCGAGTAAAAGCCTGGTGCCAAAATTTTCACCAAAATCATGCCTGTTAACCCTACACAGTAGGCAATTAAGGCATATTGAGTCATTAATGAGTCATGCGCTGTAAAATTACCGTATTGGAATAGCGATACCGTTAATGCTTCTGCGAGTATTGCCAACCCTAACGCACAGGGTAGAGCAAGTAATAAACAAAGACGCAATCCCCAGTCCATTAATTGGCGATATTCATTTTGATTGCCGCTCGTGAAACTTTTCGCTAATGATGGTAATAAAATAGTGCCAAGAGCCACACCAAGCACCCCTGATGGCAATTCCATTAGCCTATCAGCGTAATACATCCATGACACTGAACCAGATTGTAAAAAAGAAGCAAATATTGTGTTGATAATTAAAGAAATTTGCGCAACTGAAACCCCGATAATTGCCGGCCCCATCATTTTCATTACACGCCAAACCCCGCTATCACGAAATGACAGGCGTGGTAACACTAACATGCCCACTTTTTTAAGATGGGGTAGCTGGTAGACAAGTTGCAAAACACCGCCAACCAACACAGCCCACGCCAATGACATAATGGGTGGGTTAAAGTAAGGCGCGGCGAAAGCAGCAAAAATGATCATGCTGACATTGAGTAACGTTGGCGCAAATGCAGGGACCGAAAAACGGTTCCAAGTATTCAGGATTGCGCCTGCGAGAGAGGCCAGTGAAATCAGAAAAATATAAGGAAATGTAACCCGTAGAAGATCCGTCGTCAGCGCAAACTTATCAGCGTCATCGGTAAAGCCAGGTGCGGTGACATAAATGATCCAAGGGGCTGCAATCATACCAAGGATGGTCACAATCGCTAAAGCGAGGGTTAGCATCCCTGCAATATAAGCGACAAATGTACGGGTGGCTTCCTCTCCCTGCTGGTTTTTATATTCCGCTAATATCGGGACAAAGGCTTGTGAAAAGGCACCTTCAGCAAAAATTCGACGTAAAAGATTCGGTAATTTAAAGGCGACAAAAAAGGCGTCAGCCGCGGCTCCTGCACCGAACACTCGGGCGATAATAGCGTCACGAATAAACCCAAGCACACGAGACATCATGGTCATGGAGCTTACTGCCGCCAATGATTTTAATAAATTCATGATTGATAGACTAAAAGAATACAATCGCATCAGTTTAACAGTGTGCACTGCAACTGACTACGATTGAAAAGTAAATTAGGAATTTAGGCTTTATTCAGTGCCCAAGTGTTATCTGTCAGCGCCGTCAATACATGATCACGCCACTCACCGTTGATTTGTAAGTATTGCTTTGCATAGCCTTCCCGCTCAAAGCCAAGCTTGGTCAATAAATTACCACTACGCATATTATGAGGCATATAATTTGCCATAATTCGATGTATTTTTTGGTGTTGCTGCATGTAACGGATAGTTTGGGTTAGTGCCTCATACATTAGGCCTTGACCTTGCCATTTTTCACCTAGTGAATAACCTAGATAACATGCATAAAATGAGCCGCGCAATACATTACTAAAATTCGCTACTCCCATCACTTCGTTTTCTTCTTTATCTAATAGTACGAAATGGAAAGCGCTCCCTTCTCGATGCATTTCATTCATGACTTGTAACCGATTCTGCCAACCTGCTGGCTGATAATGAGATTTGTCCCTGATGGGTTCCCATGGAATTAAAAAGTCTTTGTTCAGGCTGTAATAATCAGCTAGTCGATAGTTATCACGTTCATAAGTCAAACGAATAACCATTCTATCAGTGACAAGGCGCACTTTCGGTACATTTGAACGATAACCAAACATCGTTAACCCTTAATTAATAAAAAGCCAGATATTTTCTCTCTTTCCAAGCCAATAACTTAGAACGCTAAAGTGTAGCTTACAATGCGTTGACGAAAAACATATTATGTAAATTAAAATACCAATACATCACTAAAGCCACCAACAGTCTATGCTTTGATAATTAATAATATTCTAAATAATTCGCTCTGTGACTAGGCGACTAGAGAGGATAGATTGGGGAGCATGCACGAGTATGTGACCCAAGTAGCCGAACGCAGTCAACACCGTCACAGAGTGAAGTATGACGAATATTTATCGATAAAAATATATCATCTATTACCCCGCAATATACTGATATTATTGATACGTAATTTTAAAAACATTCCCTCTTTGCTATTTTTCTAATGGTGTCTCATGGCGCAGGTGTCACGGGCAAGAAGCCTTGGTAAGTATTTTCTCCTATTTGACAACATGTTGGTTGTCCTCGGCTTTTTTGTCGTTTTTCCACTTATTTCTATTCGGTTTGTTGATCAGCTGGGTTGGGCTGCCGTGGTGGTGGGTTTTGCCTTAGGAATTCGTCAGTTTGTTCAACAGGGCTTGGGGATTTTTGGCGGTGCTATTGCTGACCGATTTGGCGCAAAACCCATGATTGTCATTGGGATGTTATTACGCGCCAGTGGTTTTGCGGTGATGGCCGTGGCCCATGACCCTTGGATATTATGGTTATCTTGCGTCCTCTCAGCACTGGGTGGCACCTTATTTGACCCTCCACGAACCGCATTAGTGATTAAATTGACCCGCCCGTATGAACGCGGCCGTTTTTATTCTTTACTCTTAATGCAAGACAGTGCTGGAGCCGTTATTGGCGCGTTGATTGGTAGTTGGTTATTGCAATATGACTTTCATTATGTCTGCTGGGTTGGCGCTGCGGTTTTTATCATTGCGGCCATCTGCAATGCTTGGTTATTACCCGCTTATCGGATCTCAACCGTCAGAACCCCTATCAAAGAAGGTATGGGGCGCGTACTAAAAGACAAACGTTTTGTAACTTACGTTGTCACTTTAGCGGGCTATTTTATGTTGTCAGTTCAAGTGATGCTTATGTTTCCGATTGTTGTCAACGAGTTAGCGGGGACACCAACTGCCGTCAAATGGATGTATGCGATTGAAGCCGCGATATCATTAACATTGCTTTACCCTATTGCTCGTTGGAGCGAAAAACATTTTCGCCTTGAACACCGACTCATGGCCGGGCTATTTTTAATGAGTCTCAGCATGTTTCCAATTGGCATGACAACCTCTCTCAATACGTTATTTGCTCTTATTTGCCTCTTTTATCTCGGCACAATAACCGCTGACCCTGCTAGAGAAACATTAAGCGCGTCACTTGCTGACCCTAGAGTCCGAGGCAGCTATATGGGTTTTAGCCGCTTAGGCCTTGCTTTAGGCGGAGCTGTCGGTTATACCGGTGGCGGCTGGATGTACGATATTGGCCACCAATGGAATATGCCACAATTACCTTGGTTCTTATTAGGGATCATCGGTTTTATCACTTTATGGGCTCTTCATAAGCAATTTAACCGTAAAAAAATTGAAACAGTCATGTTGAGTGGGCAGTAATGCGCTAAACTAGCGGTGTTACTGTAAAAGGAGTCTTTATGAAGAAGTTTTTAATCGCTGCTATGGTGGGCTTTCTCACTCTGTTATCGGGCTGTAGCCAATTATCTGAGTTTAGTATTAGTGAGTCACAAATTAATAATTACCTTGCTAATAAAGTAAAATATGACCATAAAGTCGGCATTACGGGTTTTGCTGATGCAGATATTCAGCTCGCGAATTTAAAATCAGAAATCGGCCGTAGTGAACCAGGAAAAGTCGCGTTAACGGGGGATGCAACCGTTAAATTAGACTCGCTGATTGGTAAAGCGGAAGCACAAATTAACCTGACACTCACTGCGCGTCCTTACTTTGACGCCAAAACAGGTTCAATTTACTTAAAAGAATTGAATATTAGCAATTACAAAGTGACTCCAGAAAATATGGATACCGCTATGTCAGCTGTTATTCCTTACTTAAACAGTTCACTTGAAACTTTCTTTGAAACTCAGCCTGTTTATGTGTTGAATCCAGATAATGGTGCTGCCGAAGCAACCGCGAAGAAACTCGCTAAAGGGCTGGAAATCAAACCGGGCAAACTGGTCATTCCATTAGTCGATTGATTTTAACCATAAATAATTTCGATTGATAAAAGCATTAAAGGCAACAGGAAAATCTGTTGCCTTTCTTATTCATTCAAACTCAATCAAAATTATTAATCAACACTGACACTAAAGTAGAGTAATACCCAGAATCAAAAGTGACAGCGTCACAATTATTCCGTATCTGAGTCAAGTTCATCACGCAGTGCGATAACTGCATCACGGGTAATTTGGGCTAAAGTACGGTAAAATGGGGTTGTGGCATGGGCCTCAACCTTCCCTAAAAAGCTGCCATACCAGCTAAGAATATAGCTATCAAATAGTTCTTCTTGAGCTGCAGTTTCATCTTCCGCCGCTTGGTCTTCCAACCAAGAAGCTGCGAGTAGTAAAGCACCAAAGGCATCGGCTGGCGCATTCGTCAAAGACATTCCTCTCACAGTTAAAAATTCGCGAACCTCTGCTTCTGTAATTTCAGAATCGTAATCATTCGCTAACATTGAAACTGCTGGGGATCCACCTGCAAACAGAGCTTGGTAATCCGCATTAACCGCATTGATATCGAGATCTTTCGCCATGCGTGACCACAACTCATCTTGTTCCAATGGCCATGATGCTTTTAATTTATCTTGAGCAATCATATCAATAAGCGGCTTTACGAGGCTATCAGAGGGACTACGTTGAAATAGTGTCCCCAAAATACGGCAGACGATTGAAAATTCGTTCATATATTATCCTATTTTACAGATTCAGTAGTCACACCTCGTGACCGAAGCAGTTACTTTCAGTATATCGAAAAAATAGGAAAGATATTAGGGGTGATGATTGCGAGTGATCACAAAGACCACTCGCAACAAAGAAGTGGCTAATAACCGCGTTGCATATCAACCACACCAACAGGGGCTTGGCCTGCTTCAATGCGTTCAATATTACTGACAATCATATCCATGGCTTCTTTCGGTTTTGTAAAGGCCGCAACATGGGGAGTGATAGCGATACGTGGATGTGTCCAGAACGGGTGCATTTGCGATAACGGCTCACTCGCAAAAACATCCAGTGCAGCACCTGCAACTTGCCCTGATTCAAGCGCTACAAGCAAATCTTGTTCAACCAAATGGGCTCCACGTGCAAGGTTAATGACATATGCCCCTTGCTGTAGCTGGCTAAACAGCTGCTGGTTTAAAATTCCCACCGTTTCTGGTGTACTTGGCAGAAGGTTAATAACCACACGGGTACCAGAAAGAAAACTGGCTAATTGGTCATTACCAAAATAACTTTTCACGTTATCTAGTTGCTTTTCAGAGCGGCTCCATGTTCTTACATGAAAACCAAAGCTAACTAAGCGCTTTGCAACGGCTTGCCCTAATGCACCAGCCCCCATCACGCCGATAACAAAATCTTCGTGTTGATAAGCTGGTAACTGCTTCCATTGGCGCTGTGATTGCAACTGCCGGTATTCATCCATGCGACGAAAATAGCTTAACACTTTCGCGCAAGCGTACTCTTCCATTTGGATCGCCATACCCGTGTCTTCCAAACGCATGACAGGAACGCCTGCTGGTAAGGTGCCAGGTTTGTCTTGTTCTTGCTTTAAAATAGCATCCACACCTGCACCTAACGCGAAAATACCTTTTAAATCACTTCGGCCAGCAAGGCATTCATAAGGCGGTAACCAAACCATGGCATAATCCGCACTTTGGTTATCCCCTTTTTCCCATTGGCGAATATTCACCTGTGGTAATCGCGCTTTCATACCGTCAATCCACTGTTTTGAATCAAAAAATGGATGGTAAAATAAAATATTCATGGCAACTCCTCTTTGGTTTCTAACAGAGTGTGCCGAATGGCATTTCTTTTCAAGTTAATCAAGCCTATACACGCTACTCAATCAGAATTTTGTTAACTAGCTAACGGTTTTTACCTCCACGACTTGCCGTTTTAAATTAACATCAAAAGTATTATTTACCTTAGTCGGTCACATTTAAGATTAGATAATAATCAAATTGTTTTTTATTTAGCTAAACAGCAACAAAAGTCGGAAAAAGGAGAAATAGGGAGTTGACGTAAGACGCTATTTTCCCTATAGTAGCGCCCCGTTGCAGAGCAGGTTTTTATTCCCTACTCCACAACAGATTTAGAAAAACGGTGAGGTGTCCGAGAGGCTGAAGGAGCACGCCTGGAAAGTGTGTATACGGCAACGTATCGAGGGTTCGAATCCCTCCCTCACCGCCATTTTTCTTCTAGTTCTTACCCTCTCTTTCTTGATATTCCATCCCTTTGTTTTGTTTCTCTTTCGGTTCTATACCTACTCCTTGTGCATGGTATTCACGGCTAATATCTTCCCAGAGTTCTGCATTTTCTACTCCTGCTACTTTTGGGTCAAACACTGGGTCAACACCGAGTTTTTCCTGCCGCTCAAAGTCACGCAGTGCCCGTAATGCAGGTTTTGATAGGAAGACAATGGCGATAAGATTGAGGTAGCTCATGCTACCGAACCCGATATCACCAAGACTCCACATTAAACTGACTGATTGCACGCTTCCTATAAAAACAATAATCAAAAATACAAATTTCAGTATCAATTTGAGAATGGGGTAACGCAATTTTCTATCAAGATAAACAATTGTGGTTTCTGCGATATAGTAATAAGCCATCAATGTTGTGAATGCGAATAAAAATACAGCGATTGAGACGAATCCTGACCCTGCGGAAGTAAAGACGGTTGATACCGCCATCTGAGTCCATGCGGTTCCTGCTGCAACCCCGGGGACATATTCAACTAAGGCCGTTGCCGAACCATCGGGAAAAACGTTATACATATTCGTGACAAGGATCATCAGACCCGATGCTGTACATACAACGACAGTATCAATATAAATCGAAAATGCTTGGATCAGCCCTTGTTTTACAGGATGGCTTACCTCAGCGGCTGCAGAGCTAAATGTGGCTTCACCCGCACCGGCCACATTGGAAAAAACAGCACGACGCACACCCCATGAAACAGCCGTACCAATAATACCACCGAATACAGCGTCCATTCCCATCGCACTGCGGAAAATTAAACTGAACATAGCCGGCACTTGTTCGTAATGGCTACCCAAGATGATCACCATCATGACGATATAAGCCAAAGCCATAATTGGTACAATCTTATCTGCTGCACTCGCAATACGTTTTATACCACCAAAAATTAGCCATGCCATCAGCACTGTCACAATGCCGCCTGTCGCAATTGGGGGTAAGTTGAATGAGGATTGGAAGGAATCCGCTATGGTATTGGCTTGAATACCCGGAACCAGTACACCATAAGATAGGCAAATAACGGCAGCCACCATAATGGCAAATGGCTTCAATTTTAACCCTTTCTCGATATAGTAAGGGGAGCCTCCACGGTATTGGTCATCAGAGCGCTGTTTGTATATTTGAGCGAGTGTGGATTCGATAAATGCACTTGCTCCGCCTAATAACCCCATGACAACCATCCAAAAAATCGCACCGGGGCCACCTGCGGCAATGGCTGTCGCCACCCCCGCGATATTCCCCACCCCCACACGTCCTGACAACGCTAAACAGAATGCTTGGAAGGAGGAAATGCCTTCTTTTGACGCTTTATTTTCCTTTAACAAACACACCATTTTAATAAGGTAGCGAAACTGTACACCGCGAGTCGCTAATGTAAAATAGAGCCCAACACCTAGCGATAATACCACTAATGCATTACCCCAGATGTAACCAACGATTGTATTAACGATGGCTTCCATTTTGTACTCCTTCGTTATTGTAATTGTTTATTTGTATTTGCAGGGTAAAAAAACCTGAGTCCACTTGGGCACTCAGGTCAACGTTTTTACTGATGGATAAACCAGATAACCTTGGTTTGAGTATATTGTTCAAATGCCTCTAAGCCGTTATCTTTACCGCCAAAACCTGATTGACGAAAGCCACCAAACGGTGTTGTGATATTACCTTCACTAAAGCCATTGACTGAAACAGTGCCTGCGTTAATGCGCTGTGCAATTTGCATGGCTCGGTGAATATTTTGACTATAAAATGAAGCCGCTAAACCATATTGAGTGTCATTGGCCAAAGCGACCGCTTCATCATCTGTTTTAAAGGATGTAACGGCTAAGATAGGGCCAAAAACTTCATGCTTAAATAGCGACATGTCAGGTGTGACCTCATCAAAAATTGTCGGCTCGATGTACCACCCAGCACCTAATTCATGATGGATTTTCCCACCCGCAATTAATGTTCCTCCCTCTTTTACCGTGGTATCTAAAAAGGATTTTACTTTCTCAAAATGAGCCTGTTCGACCATTGGCCCAATTGAAACATCCGCTTGCCTTGGGTCACCCACTTTCCATTCTTTAACCGCTACAGCAAGCTTGTCTAATAGTGTTTTTTTGATACTTTCATGCACAATTAAACGAGAACCGCAGCTGCAATTTTCACTCATATTCCAAAAGGCAGCCGCCATAATATGTGGAATTGCCGCGTCAATGTTTGCATCTTCAAACACTACTTGAGGACTTTTACCGCCACATTCGAGCACAATTTCCTTTAAGTTACTTTCGGCGGAATATTTTAAAAATAAGCGTCCCACATCTGTTGAGCCGGTGAATGACACCATATCAACATCATGATGGCGACCAAGGGCTTCCCCGACTTTTTCACCTAATCCACAAACTAAACTTAATGCACCTTGAGGGACACCTGCCTCATAGGCCAGTTCCACCATACGATAGGCACTTAATGAGGTTAATTCGGCAGGCTTCACAATCACCGAGTTTCCTACAGCAAGCGCGGGAGCCACTTTCCATGCAAACATTTGAGCAGGAAAATTCCACGGTAACACCGCCCCAACCACGCCAATAGGCTCGTGCACTATCAGCCCCAATTCTTGATGACTTGTCGGTGCAATTTTGCCAAACAGCTTGTCAATCGCTTCGGCATACCAATAAAAGGTTTCAATGGTTGCGGGTAAATCAGTATTTAAACATTCAGTGATAGGCTTACCTGCATCTATACAATCTAGTGCCGCTAGTTCTTCACTGTGCAGTTCAATGAGACTAGCCCACTTAAGCATGATAGCTTTACGTTCTTGAGGTGATAACCCTCGCCATTCACCTTGATTGAACGTGTCACGTGCTACCTGTACAGCGACATTAATATCGTTCGCATCACCGTCAGTAATAAAACCAATAACGCTATTATCGATTGGGGTACGGTTTTCTAATTTATTTTGCTGCTCTGCATGCCCTGCAATTAAATTGCCAGCCCACAGTTTTCCTTGTTTTGCTCGTTCAAATACCTGCTGTTGGGTCATGGTCATATTTCCCCCTAGCGTTTAATCAATTTAATGAATTCATCGCGTTCTTGAGACGCTATATTTGACAGAGGCAAACGGACCGGGCCTACATTAAATGTGCCATTCAAGCAACCCGCTTTGGCTTTTTGGTTATAGTTCCCTGATTCCATTGAGTAAATTGCAGGATAAATTTCATTCATAATCTGCTTAGCGAGTTGCCAGTCACCCGCTTGCGCCGCATTAAAAATAGCAACTTGCTCTGCTGGGAATACATTCCCAGCTCCTGCTATCCAACTTTTTGAACCCCAAAAGAAGAAATCCACTGGTTGGTCATCACAACCACAAATGACCTCAAAATTTTTGAATGGTGTTTGTAATAGATGCAGTGCTCGGCTAAAGCTTCCACTGCTTTCTTTGATAGCGACAATATTGTCAATTTCAGCTAGCTTAATAACCGTTTCAATGTCAATTTCAATACCGATCCGAGCTGGGAAGTTGTACATAATAATGGGTAATGGTGTTGATTTTGCGACTTTTTCATAGTGGGCGTACACCCCTTGCTGATCCGGTAAACTATACGGTGGTGGCGATAACATTAATCCTTCATAGCCCAGTTCTTGAGCTTGTTTCGCTCGTGCAATGGCACCTTCAGTTGATAAGTCGTTAATACCCGCAATTAGTGTCACTCGCCCTTTTGCAATTTTACAAACCGTAGACAGCACGGTTTTACGTTCATCTTCATTTAATGCGTAATACTCTCCCGTGGTCCCGCAGACCACTAAACCGGTAACTCCGCGCTCAATAAGTTTTTCAGTTAACTCAGCAAGCGCACTGATATTTAATGTTAAATCATCATGAAATGGCGTGACTAAAGGAACAAGAATGCCATGGAAATTCATTTGAATTCTCCTCAATATTAAAGAAATCGCTCAATGGAAAAAGGGATGCAATCGATACTTGTCGGTTGCTGATGAATAAAACTATTAACGATATCTGCGGTGATCGCTGCTTGGGTTAGCCCTAAGTGTTGGTGACCAAAAGCAAAAATATAAGGACCTTTATGGTCGATCACAGGTAAAGAGTCAGACGTTGATGGGCGAAATCCCATCCACGGTGTAGATTGTTGGCTGTTCAATGGCGTTTTCAGCATCGGCTGCGCTAACGGTAGAAAATGTTGAGCGCGTTGCATATTGGCTGGACGCTTTAGCCCCGCATACTCCACGGTTCCCGCGAGGCGTAACCCTTGAGACATTGGCGTCATAATAAAACGTCTATCCATACTTGATACGGGTATTGATAATCGTCCCAATTCATGGGGCAACATCAAATGATAACCGCGCTCAGTTTCTAACGGCACATTGATGCGACTAACCATTCTCACTAGTGATTTGGAAAATGCGCCGCCTGCAATAACAATTTTTTGTCCTGTGAACTGGCCTTGGGTCGTTGTCAATACCGCTTGTTGATTCGACGTCGATGTAATTTCTGTTACTTCACAGTGGGTTAATACTTGTCCACCCGCGTGTAAAAACGCCTCAGTCAGCTTTTGGTGTAATGCACATAAATCCACAACATGGCCGGTATCTGGATAAAAAATGCCCCCGATTTGGCTTTCGGATAAAGCGGGTTCGCGTGTTAGTAGCGCATCTTGATCAATCAATTGATTAGCTATACCAACACTTTGCAAGTACTCACTGTGCTGGCTTAACTTATCGAGCGTTTCTTTTTTCTCGGCCACCAACAGTGAACCCTTCATTTTGACAAGATCACTTAATTGCCATTTCTGAATAAATACTTGCCATGAATCGAAAGCGGCACTGTTTAATGTCATCAATGTATGATGGATATGGGTAAAGGGCTTATGGCGCATGTTACCTAACAGCTTGATTAACCAAGGTGTTAACGGTAATAAGTAACGCCAATCCAGACGCAGAGGGCCCAATGGGTCAAGGAGCATTTTTGGAATTGATGTTAAAACACTCGGATCAGCAATCGGGAAAACCTGTTCTGTCGCAATATGCCCTGCGTTGCCAAATGAGGCACCTTGGCCAATTTCCTGTTTATCAAGCAGCAACACTTGTGAGCCATTCGCTTGCACTGTCAGTGCGATACTCAAACCAATAATGCCACCACCCACCACGATCACTGGATATTTATGTTCCATTTCATACCCCTATGCCACCGAGATCCCAAAACGAAATGGATCTTGTTCATCTATCAATAAGGTATTTTTTCCGCTGATATAGGCATGCCCGCGAATAGTCGGAATAATGCCGTTTTCATCAGCCTGTTGAAAACTAGCCTGAAATTGGCTGCCAATGACGCTGGCTTGATGCCAGATTTCCCCTGCCGCCAGCTTTTTATCTGCAGCTAAGCAGGCGAGTTTAGCGCTAGTCCCTGTTCCGCAAGGCGAGCGGTCATATGCGCCACCTGGGCATAACACAAAACTTTGGCTATTGGCATTGGGGTGTGAACCGAATAATTCGATATGGTCAATTTCTTGGCCATCTTTACCGTAGATACTTTGGTCAACTAAGGCTTGCTTGATTTTTAAACTGACTTCTGTCAGTAATTTAATGTTTTGGAAATCAATGGCAACTGGCGACTGTTCAACAAGAAAAAACCAATTTCCACCCCAAGCGATATCCCCAATAACCGTGCCGAGATCGGGGACATCAACTCGTACCGCTTTGCGATAACGATACGAATACACATTTTGAATACTCACGCTACCATCTTGATGTAATTGTGCTGTTACATCTCCAACTGGCGTCTCGATAAGATGGTTGCCATAAGTGATATGCCCCATAAAGTGCAACGAGGCCACTAAGCCGATAGTGCCGTGACCACACATTCCCAAGTAACCTTGATTGTTAAAAAAAATCACGCCTGCTGTTGCCGCTGGGTTTTGTGGTTTACACAATAGGGCTCCCACTAGAATGTCATTACCTCTAGGTTCTAAAATCGTTGTACGACGCCAGATATCATGGCTATTACGCAAAATATCTAAGCGAACGGCCACGCTTTGTTGCCCTAAATCGGGAAATCCATCAATAACAAGCCGAGTTGGTTCACCTGCGGTATGAGAGTCGATAACTTCAATTTTGGTATATTGAGATTGCATTGGTTAGCATCCTATCTATTATCATTGTTAATAGAATGCTTGATTTTTGTTAACAACTCTTGATATCTTTCTAACAAACTTATGCGGTTTTCAGCACAATCTAAAAATATTTAACAGAATTAATAAAATTAATTTAATATTTCGGAGCGCGGCATGATCAATCTAAATAAATTGCTGTTGATTAGTCAGGAGAACATGCTATTTCCCGTTGATAATATTGATATTTTATTAAACCATTTAGGTTTGATTATGCCACTCATTAATACCTTGCCGAATGTAACCTTTTTTGTGAAAGACCATAATGCAAAGTATGTTTTGGCCAATGATAATTTAGCCACCCGCTGTAAAATCGATAGTGTTAACCATTTAGTAGGTAAAGGTGCTGAAGATATTTTTCATTCAGAACTCGGCCAAAGCTATAGCTCTCAAGATTATTTAGTGATGGAAAAGAAAATTAGCGTCATTAATAAGCTTGAACTGCACCTGTATAAAGCAGGCTTGTTGGGATGGTGCTTAACAACTAAGGTTCCTATTTTTAATACACGTAACCAAGTTATTGGGGTTGCAGGAATTTCAGTGGATTTACAAGATGTCAAATCGGTCAGCCCTAAACTGAATAACCAGCTTAGCCGTGTTGAGCGCTATATTAGTGAACATTTTGATATTGCGATAAAAATGACAACTCTTGCTGAAATATCTGGCCTCTCGCTTTCTCAATTAAACCGCCAGTTTAAAGCGATTTTTTTGATAACCCCCCAACAATATATTCAAAAGATGCGTCTGGAACATGCTATTGAACTGCTCGAAGATGATTTTTCAATTACTGAAATTTCCAGTAAATGTGCATATGCTGATCACAGCGCTTTTTGTCGAAAATTCAAAGAAATGACCACAATGACACCTAGCCAATTCAAACGAATGCGTTCACGAATTGATAAACAAAAAGTATTGGCGTGATCGGGTATCATATCGGTTAATCTGTTTTTCCTTAATTTTGATAAGTCCCTTCTATTTCACTGCCACTAAATGTTTTTTATTCGATTATTCAAGTAATTGCCGTAATTTTATCGTTAAAATTATAGGGTAGCTTCCTTTGATTATCTCCTAACTTGAGATAGCTCTTATTGCAGAAATCAATCAATCGCGTATTGATATATCCCAATGCTGCGTCATAGTGCAGTGATGGGAAAGGAATACTCAATGACCATTTACGATCTGAAACCTAAATTTCAAGATCTTCTTCGTCCAATTGTTCATAAGCTATTTAGTGCGGGTGTTACCGCCAACCAAGTCACTTTGGCGGCTTTACTTCTATCTGTTATCAGCGGAATGCTATTACTTTTCATTCCAAATCCACACCTGTTTATTTTATTACCTTTCGTTCTGTTTATTCGTATGGCACTCAATGCGATTGATGGCATGTTAGCTAGGGAGCACAACCAAAAAAGCCACCTTGGTGCTATATTGAATGAGCTCGGTGATGTCATTTCAGATATTGCTCTGTACTTGCCATTTGCGGTTATTTTCCCTCAAGTATTTTGGCTTATTTTATTCATTCTATTTCTTACGCTACTGACTGAATTTATTGGTGTTATCGCTCAAGCTATTGGTGCGTCTCGCCGCTATGATGGCCCAATAGGTAAAAGTGACCGTGCATTTTTTTTCGGTGCGTTAGGGCTTCTCATTAGCATTTTTCCACAGATCATATTGTCTAGTTGGGTAAGTTATCTGTTTATCCTTTTAACTTTGTTGCTGTTTTATACTTGCTATAACCGTATTCGCCGTGCTCTTTGTGAATTATCTGCACATGAGAATAATAATTAAGGAAGAATTATGAACGTTCAAACAGATTATCTGACGCAACGTCCCGTTATTGAGTCCCAATTTACCACCAGTGACCATACTTCTCTTTTTTATCGACATTGGCCAGCAGAGGTTTCGACCAACAAAGCGGTTATTTTATTTCATCGTGGCCACGAACATTCCGGCCGTGTCGCCCATTTAGTCGATGAACTTAATCTACCTGACTATGCTATGTTTGCATGGGATGCCCGTGGACATGGCAGAAATGATGGCCCTCGAGGTTATAGCCCTTCACTCAGCACATCCATCAATGATGTCGATGAGTTTGTACGTTACATTTCCACTGAATATACTATTCCGTTAGAAAATATCATTGTTATCGGGCAAAGTGTTGGTGCCGTTCTTGTCTCCGCTTGGGTTCATGACTACGCCCCAAAAATTCGAGGGATGGTACTCGCCTCCCCTGCATTTAAAGTTAAATTGTACGTCCCATTTGCCCGAACAGGGCTTGCTTTAATGCAAAAAACGCGCGGCTTGTTCTATGTAAATTCGTATGTCAAAGCCAAGTATCTCACTCATGATGAACAACGCATTGATTCGTTTAATCGCGACCCATTGATTACTCGCCCTATTGCCGTCAATATTTTACTTGAACTGTATAAAACGGCTGATCGCATCGTTGCTGATGCGGGCGCAATTACTTTGCCCACCCAACTATTTATTTCAGGTAGCGACCACGTTGTTCACCATCGGCCTCAACATCAATTTTTTGATAAATTAAATACCCCAATAAAAGAAAAACATATATTACCCGGTTTTTATCACGACACTTTAGGAGAAAAAGATCGTCATATCCCGCTAGAGAAAATCCGTGATTTTATCGACAAATTATTCGCCTTACCGCGCTACCAATATAATTATCAATATGAAGATATATGGAGTGCCAGCGCTGAAAAATATCGTTCACTCATGACTCCATTGCCTAAATGGTGCCCTAAAAATCTTGCTTATAAAATTATGAGCAAATCAATGAGTACACTAGGCAAAGCTTCTGAAGGTATTCGTATTGGTTATGACAAAGGGTTTGATTCAGGCTCAACCCTTGATTACGTATACCGCGATAAAGCCCAGGGTAAAGGCTTATTTGGCCGTGTTATTGATAGACAGTATCTCAACAGTATCGGCTGGCAAGGAATACGCCAACGTAAAGTTAACATTGAAAATATCATTCGACAGGCTATTCGTGACCTCACTGATAAAGGGACACCTGTGCGAATTATGGATATTGCCGCAGGCCAAGGCCGTTACATTTTTGACGCAATCAATGACTATGGCAAAGTCGAATCTGTCCTACTAAGAGACTATAGCCCTGTCAACGTTGAACAAGGCCGCCTACACATCAAACAGCGTTACCTTGAGGACAAAATTCAATTCACTGAAGGCAATGCTTTTGACGCTGATGATTTAGCTGCCGTTTCACCATCACCAACTATTGGTATCGTTAGTGGCTTATATGAACTGTTCCCCAATAATGAAATGATAAAGGCGTCATTAAATGGGCTTTCTCGGGCAATTCCATCTGGTGGGCTATTAATTTATACCTGCCAACCATGGCACCCCCAAGTTGAGATGATTGCCCGTGTACTACCAAGCCACCAAGGTGGTCAAGCATGGGTTATGCGTTGCCGCAGCCAAGGTGAAATGGATAGCTTAGTTGAAGAAGCGGGCTTTGAAAAATTGAATCAATCTATTGATAACTGGGGGATATTCAGCGTATCTATAGCCAGACGACGTTAATGCATTCAACATACTATGTAATTAGCAACGAATGATTAGCAGTGAATGATTGGCAGTAAATAATTAGTTGTTAATGATTGATGGTGAACCATTGCCATCAATCACTAATTTTAACCATCGCTAATACCCGTTGTTTATTGCGAGTAAAGCACCTATGCTGCTTAATACTCTCTGTTTTTCCAGTTATTTTTTGATATCACCACCAGTTTGTTGCTATTTAAAGGAATAGAATAAAGGATGATGATTACAACCCGCGAGCCCCAAGAGACTATACCTCGACACAAAATAATATTGTCTGGTTTGCTATGGTTAGTTTTTTTAGCCCCTTTTTTCTTCTTAACTTATGGCCAAGTTAATACGTATACTGCAACGTTAGACCAGGTTCCGTCTGTCGTTTTTTCTTGGGAAACACATATTCCATTTCTTCCTTGGACTATCATTCCCTATTGGAGTATTGACATATTCTATGGGTTATCATTATTTATTTGTACGACCCGTAAAGAACAAACCATCCATGGCCTACGGCTTATCACAGCTTCTCTTGTTGCCTGTATTGGTTTTTTGCTATTTCCACTTAAGTTTAGTTTCCCTCGGCCAACCACTGATGGGCTATTTGGCTGGATGTTTAACAGCCTAGAACTATTTGACCTCCCTTTTAACCAAGCCCCTTCATTACATATTATTTTATTGTGGATCCTCTGGTTACGTTTTCGAGCCCATACTCCAATAAAGTGGCGCTGGTTAATTCATAGCTGGTCTATTTTAATTTTAATTTCAGTGTTGACCACATGGCAGCACCATTTTATTGATGTCGTTACTGGATTTGCAGTTGGCCTATTAATTAGCTATTTGCTTCCTATACAAACTCGTTGGCAATGGCACTACACGGGGTCCCCTCGCAGTTTTAAAATGAGCAAAAACTATGGAATAGGTTCTCTTGCTTGTTTTATTCTTGCTTTTATCTTCCAAGGATTTGCTTGGGTACTATTATGGCCCGCTATCGCCCTCTTTTTTATTACCCTCGGCTATTTAGGGGCAGGCGCCAGCGTCTTTCAAAAAACACCTGAAGGAAATATTTCCCCTTCTGCTGCTATTTTATTACTACCGTACCGGCTCATTGCTTGGGGAACCTATCATTACTTCGCTAAGCACTGCGCACAACCCAGTATTGTTAATCAACATATCGTTTTGGGAGGCCGCCCACTATACGCTTTGCAAGCTCAAGCTGTTTTAGATATGACTTGCGAATGGCCTCGCAATTTTTACAGCAAAGGACTGAAATATTGTAGCCAACCGCAAATTGATTTGTTACCACTAAGCGCGGAAGATATCGAAAAGTCAGTCCATACTATGGATGAACTGATAAAACAGGGTCCGGTATACATTCATTGCAAATTAGGTTATTCACGAAGTGCGACTGTTGCTGTTGCATGGTTGGTACATCATGGCGATGCTAAAAACATAGAAGATGCCGTAACGTTAGTTGAACAAGCTCGCCCACAAGTTATTTTAAATACAGCAACGATAGAACAACTGAATGATTGGCACACCAATTACCATCTAAACCGAGTGAAAAATGAATACATTGATGAATAAACAGCAAGGTGAGCTCATCACTATTTTGACTCATAGTTGGCGTTATTTTGCTACTGGGTCTGTATTGGCACTATTTTGCCAATTCGCTTTGTTTTTCTATTCTAATTACTCTAAATATATTTTATTCGCCAATGTAATTATATTTATAATTTGCCAGTATTATATATATCGTCTCTGGTTAGATAACCACTTTTTTAAAATTATCTACACACATAATGAAACAGAACAGTTTGATAATGCTTTGAATTGTTTATTTCCAAGCAAAATTAAACATCGTACGATGCAACAAAGATGGTCTGGAACTAAACGCCTTTTCACACGAGCACTTGGGATAGCGCTGCTTCAATGGATAGGGCTATTGGCAGCAATAATAGCAGTTTAGTCGATTAAGTATTGACCAATTTATTATTTATAATGATTTATATTTACGATTAAAAAATAAAATGACTATTATTTATATGCACATCTAAAACAGGAACGTAACCATATAAAATATATTCTAACTATTTTTCTTTATAATATAACGTTTTTTTACTTTTGTTACTGAAAACGTTATGATAATTGTAGATTCATTGATACATAACAGATTTTTTTCAGGTTGCTAAGCGTATCCTTATAGGTACATCTTTCGTTTATTTTTCACCCTGTTATTTGGTAGGGTATAATGAGTACAAAAAAAATTAATAGGTTGCGCCCTTTTAGTGCGCTAATAGATTCTTGTTGGAAAGAAAAATATACGGCTACCCGCTTTATTAAGGATTTAATCGCGGGTATTACCGTGGGTATTATCGCTATCCCCCTCGCAATGGCTTTGGCTATCGCTAGCGGTGTTCCACCACAATATGGGCTATATACTGCGGCTATTGCAGGGATCATCATTGCAGTAACAGGTGGGTCTCGCTATAGCGTTTCTGGCCCCACAGCTGCTTTTGTGGTGATCCTCTACCCAGTCTCTCAACAATTTGGGTTGAGTGGGTTATTAGTCGCCACATTGATGTCGGGTATCATACTTCTTGCGATGGGGTTTGCTCGCTTTGGTAAGTTTATTGAATACATTCCCGTTTCTGTCACCTTAGGCTTTACTTCGGGAATTGCTATCACCATTGCCACAATGCAGATTAAAGATTTCTTTGGCTTGCAAATGGCGCATGTCCCAGAAAACTATGTTGATAAGCTAATTGCTATTGGCAATACATTCCCCACATTTCAATACAGTGACACTTTAATTGGGCTTTCAACCCTTTTGGTGCTTATCTTCTGGCCTAAACTAAAACTAAAACTTCCTGGCCATTTGCCAGCCCTTATTGTCGGGACTTTCGTCATGTGGGTGCTTTCATTATTTGGTATGGAAGTCGCGACTATCGGTTCTGAATTTAGCTATTTATTGCCTGATGGCACTGAAGGTAATGGTATTCCCCCTATTCTACCGCAGTTTATTTTGCCGTGGGAACTCCCCGGAAGTGCACCAATTAACTGGGCGATGATCACCGCATTAATGCCTGCAGCATTTTCTATGGCGGTACTGGGCGCAATTGAGTCACTGTTATGTGCCGTAGTATTGGACAACATGACGGGAACCAAACACCATTCTAATAGTGAACTTATTGGCCAAGGTGTGGGGAACATTGCAGCGCCTTTTTTTGGTGGGATCACCGCAACCGCTGCAATAGCTCGCTCCGCAGCTAACGTTCGAGCAGGTGCAACATCCCCTATTTCTGCGATTATTCACTCAATACTGGTGATACTCACATTATTGGTTCTTGCTCCAATGCTCTCTTATCTGCCATTAGCCGCTATGTCTGCATTATTATTGATTGTGGCTTGGAACATGAGTGCTGCAGGTAAGGTCGTTTACCTAATTAAACGTGCTCCTAAAGATGACATTATTGTATTAGTGTTATGTATGTCTCTAACCGTTCTATTTGATATGGTTATTGCCATCACTGTCGGGATTGTTCTCGCATCATTATTGTTTATGCGCCGTATTGCCAATATGACCCGTTCAACACAACTAGCAGAAACAGATGAAGAACAAAGCCGCTTAGTCGTAAGAATAAATGGCCCGTTGTTTTTCGCTGCTGCTGAACGTATTTTTGATGAGTTACGTGTCAAAAGCGCTGGCTATAAAACTATTATTATGCAATGGGACGCAGTACCTGTATTGGATGCGGGGGGCTTAGAAGCTTTCGAAAAATTCATAGATGCCGTTCGCAAAGATACCCATATCTTAGTTTGTGATATTCCGTTCCAGCCATTAAAAACATTGGCGAGAGCAAAAGTGGCACCTATTGAAGGCGTATTGAGTTTTTATAATTCAATGGATCATGCGCTTGAAGCCGTTAAAGCTATCGAACAAGCGGGTTCTATCGACACAGAAAAGCCAATAACAACACCTTAACTTAAGTATCAAACCAAACCGCCATGTTATTTTACATGGCGGTTTAGTATCACTCGCTGAAGCAAAACATCTCATTCCCTGCACTTTTTCCTTTTTCGCAGGCTATTTCCCTTAATTTTTTTGCTTTCACTTGGTCGATGGTCACCGTACCTGTATTATCTTCAGAAAATTTAAACGCTGCCATCCACTCTGCATAGCCCGGATAAGTCATCTCATTTGCCTTATCAAACCATTGTTGTGCTTGCTTTTCGTCTTTTGCAACACCTTTGCCATCTAAGTAAATAACACCAAGCAAAATAGGCGCAATAAAATAATCTGGGTTATTTAACGCATTAACCTCATTAAGAAGTTCTATAGACTGCTGATAATCCGTTTTACCCGCAATTGGGTTTATCAATGACTCTGCTAAACTGATTTTGCCACGCGTACTGCCCATTTCAACAGCTTTCGTCGCGTACTTACGAGCATCAATCAATTCCTGTGAAAAATAACTATCACTTAATAGATTGATATCTGCCAATAATGCATAACCATCCCCATTACCATTTTTTGCAGCTTCGTTTGCCCATAAACGCGCACTATTAAGATTTTGAAGAACACCTAAACCGGAAAAATACATTTGGGCAAGCTGATACTGGGCCTGAGCATCTTTCTTGGTTGCTTTTTGGTGAGTTTGTACAAATTTCTGTTTATCTTCTGGGGTAATATCAAGTTGAGCTATCGCTTGAAAAGAAAACGTAATTAGAGACGAAACGATAATAGCTTTATAGAAAGTTGATTTCATATGTATTCTCATTGAATATATCAAAGTGCGGAGCCTTGCCCGCCCCATTTTAAGAAATATTGATATAAATTATTCATTCCCACCCAATGGTTTTCACACCAGCTCGGGGCGAGTAATGTGGGTTTTCTTGCACTGGCACTAATACGGTGATAAACAATATCAGCCGGAGTATGGCGCACCATTTCACCTGCAATTTCAGTATATTCATCGAGAGAAAGCGTTGCCAAGCGCCCTGCCCGCCAACTTTTGGCCATAACACTACCTTCGACAATATGTAAAGGGTGAAGTTTGATACCATCCGTTCCGCACTCAAGGACTTTATCAAGTGTTTGCATATTCATTTGGGCATTTTCACCGGGTAACCCGCAAATCAAATGTGTACAAACTTTTAATCCAAGGCTGCGAGCCTTTTGTGTCGTCTGTTGGTATGCATCAAAACCATGGCCGCGATTAATACGATGTAGTGTTTTATCATGGGCACTTTGTAAACCTAACTCAAGCCATATTTCATAGCCTTGCTGTTGATACTGGCTTAGCAAGGATAACACTGACTCAGGAACACAGTCAGGGCGGGTACCTACGCATAATCCAACAATATCGGCTTGCAGTAAGGCTTCTTCATAAAGTTGTTTTAATAGGCTCACTTCGGCATAAGTGCTGGTATAGGCTTGGAAATAAGCTAAGTAACGTTTTGCGCGGGAAATTCGGGTGATCTGTTGGTGAATTTGTTCACTAATAGTTTGAGATGACTGATTTTCATCAGCAAAAGAAGCCACATTACAAAAAGTGCAGCCTCCTCGCCCAAGGGTGCCATCACGGTTTGGGCAATTAAAACCACCATGTAAGGTAATTTTATAAATCTTTTCACCATATCGGCGCTGCAAATCAGCGCCGAACATAGAAACGACTTCAGTGAGTTGCATAAACCGCCTAACTTAGCGACTCGTATCTAACTCAGGGAAGCCTTTTACAACTTCGTCGATTGCTTTCATTTGCTTTAAGAATGGTTCCAGCTTATCTAATGGTAATGCTGATGGGCCATCGCAGCGTGCATTATCTGGGTCTGGGTGAGCTTCAAGAAATAACCCGGCTATCCCAACCGCCATTCCAGCTCTTGCCAATTCAGCAACTTGCCCACGACGACCACCAGATGCTGCACCAAACGGGTCGCGGCATTGTAGTGCATGGGTTACGTCGAAAATGACAGGACAGCCTTTTGATGCTTGAACCATGACATTAAAACCAAGCATATCAACAACTAGGTTGTCATAACCAAAGTTTGCTCCACGGTCGCAAAGAATAATTTTATCGTTGCCACCTTCGATAAATTTCTCAACGATATTTCCCATTTGTCCTGGGCTGATAAACTGAGGTTTTTTGATATTAATTACTGCGTCTGTTTTAGCCATGGCTGCAACTAAATCCGTTTGACGAGCCAAGAAAGCCGGTAATTGAATAACATCAACAACTTCGGCAACAGGAGCTGCTTGCGCAGGTTCATGAACGTCAGTAATAATTCTCACACCAAATGTTTGTTTCAACTCTTGAAAAATTTTCATTCCTTCTTCAAGACCTGGGCCACGGTAAGAGTGGATTGATGAGCGGTTTGCTTTATCAAATGATGCTTTAAAAACGTAAGGGATCCCCAGCTTTTGGGTCACAGTGACATAATGCTCACACACTTTCATCGCCATATCGCGAGATTCTAATACATTCATTCCACCAAATAACACAAACGGCAAGTCGTTCGCGACATTGATATCACCAATATTGACTACTTTCTGCTGCATACTCTTACCTTAAATATGTAATTATATCTTAAGTCATTGTTTTAAATGAACTGCAATCATAACACTTTTAAATTAGGTACAATTTAGGTACAAGAAAAACGAAACCGTTAAAATCGATGTTTCTATTCTAAGCCGTGCATGCCAAGTTAGTACATTGCTATATTTGGGATGGTAAGCCCAATCATTGCAGATAATGAAACACCAACCAGAAATAACCCTGCCCATCTTTTCAGGACTCCGTTTCAAACGGATCAATAGCAACCGAAAAATATTTTTATAGGTTGCTATCTTTAAGGTATGTGGTTAATTAGAGAACAGAGATAAATATACGCCAACAAATGAGAATTGCTTATTTTTAATACTATCTAGTTCAGATTATATCCAGTAATACGAGAAGCTAATATTTCTTTCCAATATGATTCCCTTTCATATACATCTTCTTCACTAGAATTAATATCTAGAACTTCAAGTATTGCAAATTTTATATCATTTAATCTTTCTTCATTTGTAATGTTAAACTCTTCTTTCAGCCCCTTATTGCCTCCATGACCATTATCATAATATTGACACCAGCGCCCCCAAATTCCACTTTGCCCATCAGCTTTACCAACATACAAACGCCCCGTCTTGGTATCAGTTAAGACATAAATACCTTTCACAGATTTTAAAGCAAATTTCCAAGAACTTAAGTCATTTTCAATTATCTTACCTAGTTCGTTTCGCGTTAAGTTGATTGTCTTATAACTTTGAAATTTCTTAAATCCTATTTTTTGCGGTGTTATCTCATGTATGGCTAAATCTTCTGATAATGTTTTTGCTTCAGGATAAGAATTTCTAGCCTTGTATGCCGAATAAACATATAAACGCCCTTCATACTCACTTGTGGAGCTGACTTTCACCAAGTTATATTTATACTTTGTTTTTCCATTCTTTTCGTACGAATTACATCCATCGCTAATATACAAACCAGCAAAAAGCCACCTTCCAGAACGTCCTGCTTGTATAAGAGATATAACAAATTTACGTTCAAAATTTTTTCTCGTTTGGTATGACTGCCATTCGTCAAACTTAGATTCTATATATTGATCTAAAGGGTTGTCTTTGCCATTCCATCTAGCTAAATGAACCTTTGTTTTACTTACTTCAAATTCAGGGTATAGCAGTTTTACATACTGAAATAATTGCATATTATAACCTTATGTCTAGTTACGAAATTAGCAACTTACTTTATACAAGAAAGTGATTTGTTAATATTTATAAAACGCAATATCTAGTATTGTTCTATAATTTAGACCAAACATCCCATTGATAATGCTCTATATCAATATTGCTGTCTTTTGTAGCTACTCCATTTTGCATCAGTGGGGGATTTTCTTTAATGCTTTTTAATGACTCTCCTTTATCTAGCCTTTCCCATATCTGAAATCTCGCCGATTTTCTTACCGTAGGGGATTTAATGCTCCCTCTAATCACTCCAGTTTTAAACATATTTTCTCCAAAAGTAACCAGTACAAACCTAATAATTAACTATCTGCGCCCCTGTTAGCTGATAACCATTAAACCATTCATAGCGACCTGTCGCGGTTACTTTATTTCCTTTCTGGCAGGTCATTAGCTCCAGCGCGTTAATATCGAATGCTACTATCTTTAATGGGTACGAGCTACGCTTGTCGCTCTCGGCCTGAATAGTCATTGTGGCCATAACTTTACCTGTGGCTGTTTTAACTCTCTCAGGGGCTTTTATTACCGTTCCTGATGTGGTGATCCTGATTGGTTTTACTTTTCTCATTTCTGGTTTATTCATCTTGATACCATCACAATACAAGCCATCGGTTAAAATAAAATGCTAATGGGACTCTGGAATATTAGGTAATAATTCCAATTTCTAGGGTAGATCTAAACGTTAATTTAACCATGATGATACGGGATTATCCCGTATGTAACTATAAGTTATTGATTATACTTAATTTCGTTAAATCGACGGAATCAAAATACAACTGACCGCCTGAAACCTTAGCGTAACCTTAGTGTTAGTTTCCATTTCCTAAAGTGCGTTTTCACTGGAAACCATTGTGGAAACCTCACCGTAATCTCACCGTTATCGGCTTAATCCTCCCCGTAACATCCCCGTTTAACCTTACCGTAACCTTACCGTTCAATCACATTATACGGGCCGAAATAGGACCGTTATTTTAGCTTTAGTCATTCATGTTCAGAGTAGATAACCTATTGATTTACTAAGTAACGCATATTTGCGTCACGGTAACTTATTAGCATCTACAGATTGCAACAAAATATCATTTAATGAATATGGGCGACTAATCACCCATATTGCCAATGAGGTATCAAGCAAACCTATTTATTTTTACTTTTTTTCCAAATTATAAAATGAATAATCCCTAAACCACCGTGACCATAAATATAAATCTCAATTAAAATTGTGAGTGATTTATGAATACTTCTAGCCTCTAAAGCAAGTGGTGACTGCTGTAACCATAGAATAAACCATGCAATACCAGACAAAATAACAATTGATAAAGCACCTAACCCTAACCCTTGAACTGTCGCGGCAAGCCCTTTAGGTGAGCTGTCTGGTAGCTTTTTAGCTAAAAGAGAGTTTATATCTTCTTTGATTTGCTTAAAGTCCCCCCAGAGATAGGGATAAAAATATCTAAACCCTCGCTGGTTAAAACATAACACGACTAAAAAGAACGTTAAGAAAAAAAGCACAAAACCTGAAACGATATGAATCCAAGTGAATAAATAAGTCTCGTCAAAAAACGGAACAACTACTGACTTAGTTCCCGTCATCCAATTACTCACAATGATTTGTGATATTACCAAAAGTAGAATTAACGCATGTAAAATTCTTATTTTTTTAGTCTGATAAAGCCCAAAAAAATCCCAAATCGATTTTAATATGCTCACAATGCTTCACCTTTTTTATAATATTTCTCACAGACACAATTTAATAGCTTATAACACTCTTGTTTATGGCTTTAAGTCCTAAGCGTAGAATATTTTATATGAAATATAGTTCACATCTACCAATTAATTACGACCATCCTTTTAAGATGATTACATTTATCGTTATGAGATGTTTTTATTATCAGTATGAAATTAATATTCAGAGGACAAAATTGTCCTGTGGGTATCGCAATGCTTATTTGCATTGTGGTTACTTTTGGTGGTTACCAAAGTGGTTACTTTTATCTCATGGCCATGATTAGAATATTGCCAGCCAGTGACGAGCCTCCAATTTCAGAGCCTCATGACTCCTTAATCTCAAGGAGTCCTATTTAACCGCCTTAAGTACCCTTGATATCAAGGCAACCTATTATCGTTTAGGTGCTGGCTTCGTCCATTGGTAGGTAGGTGCTGTCATTCTCCGCCTGTGACGCTCTTTAGCCTGCATTGTCTGCGCTACACCTGTTCTAATTGCTAACCTATCGCGTCCGTTAAGTGATTGCCCTTGCTGGTGGGCTAACTCCATCATAACGGCTTCTATTGCTTCACGTTGTAACATGGCTATACCTCAAAGGTGTTGTGATTATCGTTATACCTTGATTGTGCTGAATTGGAACAATCAAAGCCCATCAATCCACTAGCATAAAACATGCTGTTTTGCTGGCAACCAGAGTGGCAACCGTCAAGATAGCAACCAAGTTATATCCGTCAAAACTAGTCCAAACTTATTATCCTTGTTTTGCTGCGTACCATTCTGCGTACTTTTATGCAACATCATGATTTTATTTAATTATAACGAATCGTTAGAATTAAGTGCGTACCTACTGCGTACCTATTTGATTTTGGACGGGGCTTATAAATTTCTTTGGCGTGATGACAAGTTTTGACAAGTTTTCGACCACAACAATTAACAACATTTACTTTGTTCTCATGTCAGGTTTTGTCAGGTTCCCATGTCTGGTTTTGTCTGGTTCTGATGTCAACAATTGTCAACATTCAGCGGATGGAGTATCCAGTAAAATATAGCCTTTTCTGTGGATACCAAAACGGATACCTTAGAATCACTATAACAACACCATAGTACCACCGTGGTTTATATTAGTACCATTTTGGTACGTTATTGCTGCGATTCTTTTTGATATCAAAATAGCTACACCGTGATTTTCGAGTAGTTAGCTGTACTGGCTAATATTTAGCTACTTTGGCTAAAGGCACTAATTTGTGGTTTTTATATGAGAGCTTCATTTCAAGCCGTCCTTAGTACCAAGGATAGCATTTCAACTGTCACCCTTTCCGACTATGGCCATAATCACAATCTTTAACCCTCCTCAATTTTGAGGGCACTGTTTTTATTGATAAATACAGGCTCAAAAATGAGCTGATTGATTCTATTAGTAAAATTAGACTGTGCTCAAATTTGAGCTTTGCCATGTATTCAGTCAGTTACAAGGCGCAATAATACGCTTTACTTGTTTTACAGTGAGTTACCTTAATTTTGTTATATTAAGTTATACAATTACTCGTTAAATCCACCAGCAATTTTACATTTTCTAACCTGTATAACAACGTTATACGCTGATATAATAAGTACTCATTGAGTTAATAACGGACTATTATCATGAGTAAATCTAACCTTATTGCCTTTCGTTTACCTGCTGAACTGCAAGCCCTGTTTAATGATGCTGTATCGAACTCTGGTACTGATAAAACAGCGTGGATAGTCTCAGCTATCAAAGAGAAACTAAATCGACCAGACAGTAATCCTGATGCTCGTATGTTATCGCTAGTGGAACGCCTAGAATCGTCTGTGGCATCTTTAATTGCTGGTAAGGCAGATATCCCACCGTATACCTATAATGAGTCTGCTGTCGTTTCTGTGGTTAATTTGGTGCTATCAGAGGGCATAGATAACGGGCGCATTATCGCTGAACGAATTAACGAGGCTGGCTATCAAACTAAAGGCGGTAAAGCGTGGGATAAGGATATTTATTCAGCGTGGAAGCGTCACAAAGATATTTCGAACAAGTTGAGTTTCTGATTGTTATAAGTAAATATTTATATCAAACATCTGTCACTTGTCTACTTGTAGCAACTTAAGGGATTCAAAATGAACAATACTGAAATCTATGGGATTGAAAAAATAAATAAAGCCTATCGTTTACGCCTACAAGAGATTGAGTCTTGCCATACTTCGGGGGAGAGAATGTCTCGGATAATGGCTTGGAATGCTTTTATCAATGACCAAGTTAGATTAGATGATACTAACTCTTCAACTGATAAAATAGCCAGTTTAAAGTATATGGAATCAATTGAGCTAAATGACGGTGATATTGGAATAAGTGAGCCTGAATTTATTAACTATTTTTTTGATGAAACTTGCGTTATCAATAAAAGGGTCACACAAAAGAAAGTTAAATTTGTATTTTACTTATTTCTTGCTTTAGCTGCTTATGGAATTTACGCCATCTTTTTTAAATAAAATCAACATCCGTAATTGCGTTTATTAACATCAAAGATAGTAATTTACTTGCGCACGAGACCTTATCAAAACTTATCATCTAGTGCGCAATTTACCGATACATTCCGATACATATCAAACTGCAAATGATTACTAAGTTTTACTAAGTTCAACCTGTAGTTTTCTGTAGTAGCAAATTGCGAACAACCTTAACATTTCTCAACAATGAACCATAACAATTGATAACAGGTCATCATTGAACAAAACCAGACAGAAAGCGGCTTTAACGCTACATTTCCACTTCATGGCCAACTGCGAATTCGCAATTTTGTGCGCAGTTTTAGTGCGCAATTTTGATATCAATTCGCAGTGTGATATTTCACTAAATATTATCTATTTATCGGTATGTTAGCTGCCATATCAATCAGTCTAAAACGTTAGGATTTGTTAGGATTAATGCGTGAGGTTTCGTGAGGTGGTATTCACTGAAATACGTTAGCAAATGTTAGCATCTGAACGTTTACAATTGTTAACATTCAGCCAGTAATAATCTTAGGATTTCTTAAGATTTTGGCATTAGAAAAACGTTAAGAATTGTTAAGATTTAATGTCTATATTTGTCGCTAATTCAACCCTTTTTATGGACTTCGAAAACTCTTGCTACGATGCCCGAAAACTAACCGCTAACGTGTCCGATAATTCCGTCTAGCGTGTGTAAAAACTCCCGTCCTACGATGTGTAAAAACTATCTAACTATCTTTGCTAACGTGCCCGAAAATCATCATTCTTAACGTGTCACTAAATCGTCAAAGATTTGCAGCCTCGCGCGTGCGCACGTAATGTTGCATAAATCATCAAAGTTCGCGCTGTAGCTTCTCAATGATTGCTTGCCTCACAAACTCCGCACGATTGCCCCTAGTCACTCTATCGGCTCTAATGTGAATATCTACCATATCAATAACTGACTGCTCACACGTCACGATTAGGCGCGTTGTTGGCACATCATTAAAATAACGGTTGGTTTTCTTTTTGATTGTTTTCTGCATATTTCCCCCTCGCGCGTACTGGTATCTAAATCATCAAAGTTAAGGGCGATTTCTCACCCATGCTAACTTTATAACTTTGGCCCTGCTGTTGTGTTGTTGATTACAGAGCGGTGTATAGGCCCTTTCTCATTCATATCAGTGATAATGATCCTCGCCACATCCTCACCAGTAAGCCCTTTTTCCATTCTTGGTTCGATAGCGGCATTTGCCACATGGTTTTCAATTATCACTTGAAGAGAAGCACCACCGTTGCCAGTACCCAATAAATCTTTATTCTGTATTGCTCGCTCATTATTCTTGTGGTTCAGATACTGCTTACCTGTAGGCGCTTTGGGTATCACTGGTGCGCCTGTTATTTCGTCATAACTGAACACCCTCCCGTTATTACCGGGTATGCCGATGAGCTTGTTTCCTATTTGCATCAATTCTGGCAGGTTCTTCTCACCAAGTTCATAGGCTGAACCACCTTTTACGGGCCCACCGTTATATCTCGCACCGGCTAACCCGATAGAAAGAGCTTGACCAGATAGCATTGATGCTTGGAAAGCGCCTAACCCTGTCGCTGAAGCGGCCCCACCCGTGGCAATTGAAGCGGCTATTGCTGCTGGCGTCCATGCTGCTAATGCTGCTGCTCCACCAGCTTTGGCTGCTAAGGCATTGGCAACTTGAGAGGCCTTACCAATAGTCTGCTCTATGATGAAGTTTTTCAGCATCTCAACGCCAACCTGCACGATTGAGTTAACGACACTGTTTAGAATCGTATTACCCAGCGAGCGCATAGCATCAGCCGCTGACATAGTACCCGTCATTAACCCAGTGATAACGTTTGAAGCATTTCCAGCCAGAGAATCAACCGCTGAAGCTAACATTTCATAGCCTAGGTTCTGCTGTCTCATTAGCTCCCATTGTGCCGCTAATTGCTGCTGTTGATATTGTTTATCCATTGCTGTGATTAACAGGTGATATTGCATATCGGTTGCAGATTTAGCCGCTGTGTACTGCTCGTGGGTCATTTGCTGCTTAGCGTATGAATCATCCAGTAGCTTCTGTTCCTGATCGTAATACTCTTTCATCATTGCAAGCTTACGGGTGTTTTCATTATCCAATGCTTGGATAGGGTCGAATTTAGCGCGGTTTTCACCAATATCTGTGATGATATTGTTTGAGGTTGTTTCTATGCGAATATCAGACATGCCCTGCTCAAATGCCTGAGTTGCTTCACGGCCTAATCGCGTAAACGTTTCTTTATCGATGAATCCCTCATCAAACATGCGGCGAATAGTTTTAGCTTCCTCTCCGAACTCACGAGCCAGCTTTAATTCTGGTGTGGCTTCTTGCGCTTGGATGAAGTCATTGACCTTTTGAGTAAGGTCATATATTTCTGCTGCTTCTTTTTCAGTGGCTTCTTTTTGCTTATCTGTAGCCTTAGCGCCTAGCTTCTGGACGGCTTCAAACATAGCCATATCTCTATTAGCATCAGCTACACCAGTGCTAAGTAATTCAAACCTTTTATTAAGTGCGGCGACTTCATTTTGTTGGCGTTTAAGCTCGTCTCCTGCCTTATCTTTTTTGCCGCCACTGCCTTTTTTCTTTCCGTTAGATATTTGCGTTTGAAGTTCATGCTGCTTTCTTAATCCACTAATTAAGCGATCAAGCATACCATCATCGCTAACGCCAGCCTTAGCCATTTGGACAGTAGCCAAATACTCTATAGCAGCGTCTTTGCCTTCTTCCATCTCTATCTTTAAGGCTTGGACGTTTTCCTCAATGCCTTGAAGCATTAATTCAAAGCTGTCAGCCCTTCCAGCTTCTAATGTTTGCTTTAAATTGGAAATTTGAGTTTCAGCTTCTTCTGAGCTAATTCCAGCCGCAGATAAACTTAGTTCAAGTGCGGAAACTTCCATTTCCATCTTGGCCAGCGCAGGAGAGCCTAGCTCTATAGTTTTAGCTAGCATTTTGTTGGATTCAATAGCACCTTTAGCAGCATCGTTAAAGATGTTCATCGCATCTACGCGTTCATCTTTAAGTCCTTTCCTATCTGCTTCAACTTTATTTAGTTGTTTTCGTTGGGCTTCTTGCTCTCTTATTCTTCTTGTTCCCTCAACAATAACAAGATTGTATTCCCCTAACTGTTTAGTAGCCAACTTGATAGATTGTAATACATCCGAGTTCTTATTGGGGATGGCATTCATCCTTTCTAGGGCACCTTCTAGCTTTTTGACTTCATTAACGCTTTTTACTAATTCCTCTTTTGTTTTAGCTATCCTAACGCCTAGCTCCCTCGATACCACCTCCGCCTGCTTAGATGTCAGAGAGTCAATCTTAGTGATCATCTCATCGATTTTAGCGTTGTACTCTTTTATTGCTGTGTCATCAGTCATTGCCTCATAGAGAGCATAAACTCCTGCGGCTGCCAAAAGAAATAAACCAGTAGGCCCGCCAAGCAAAGCCATTACACCACGCAAGCCATTCATCGCTATAGCTTGTGCTTTGGTTGCCGCTGTCGCTTTTGCGCTAGCTGTAGCAACTGCTTCATTGGCGGTTGCCAGTGTCGCCTTAGCTTTCTGTTCAAGCGCTGTAGCGGCTGTTACTTTTGCGCTTGCCGCTATTTCTGCTTCTTTAGCTTTTTTCAGGGCCTGTGATGCGGAAACTTGCTCTTTGTCTATCTGATTACCGATGGCTTGTATTTTCTTTTCGGTAGCCATCATTTTATTTCTAGCGACAACAACATCTTGAAAATTTTCATCTTTTGGCGCTATTTTATATGTTTCTTTAGCGTCCCTTAATATCTGCCTTTGGACTTTTACCTGCTGCTCTAGCTCTACTCGCTGTTTTTCTAACGATATCGTCAAGCTATCTGCTGCCGCCACTTTATCTTTAGCGAGTTCAATTGCTGATTGTGCGGCTGCTTTTTCTTCTTTGGCATTTAACACCATTTGCGCCGCTGATGCTTGATAGGTCTCAGCTTGTTTCTTGTTGGCTTCAGCGTTCGCTAATTCCGCCTGTGTCGCTTCTAAGGCTGCTTTAGTATGATTGATTAGTGATGCCGTAGCGCTACCTACATTACCAATATATCCAGCGCTTAATTGGCTTGATACGGTGCTAAGTACACCTGTAAATCTATTATGTGACTGCATGGCCTTATCTGTTGCGATGGAGTTAGCCCCCATCTTCCCTGATAATTGAGCCATATCTCTGGATAGCCTATTTAGCTCGGGCATTTTTAATGAGTTAGATACTGCCATTGCTGCTTTATCTAATCGGGCAATCCCCTTACTGGCCCCATCAAACCCTTTCTCAAGCTTGGTTAGTTCTTTTTCTACAGCCTTTCCACCTCCGACTAACCCCTCAATATTCATGTCTACATCATAATGAATACCACCTACACTTTGACTGTCAGCCATATCATCACCTATTAATTACAATTCGTTTTATTGGATAAAATATTTCGCGCTTTTAATGCTTTCGCATTTAAAAAATTAATCACGTCATAAGCACGCTCTGTTAGTGAGTAAGGCTTTGTTGAAAGGTTAATTAGTGGTGACAGTAAATTAAACGCCTTACCTTCAACGTCAATTTGCTCTCCATCCGTTTTAACGATATACACCGCATTATCAAATAGCCCTGCCGCCAGCAATTCAGGGATCACCTCGCCTATAATGCCGTTATAAGTCACTAATGTTGTTCCCGTTTCCGCTTTTAGCCCATCAACATAAATCTGAGCTATGGTACTTGCTAACTGCTGTAACTTTTCCATTAGAACCCCTCACGCTGTAAGGCATCACTTAATAGACCTTGAATTAATTGACCAATAGGCGCTCGTTGAATGAAAACATCTTTTTCACCCTGTTTTTCTTTAAATTTTTTAACACGGTCTACTATGTCGCTTTCAATTGACACTGCCTTGAAGGTTCTTTTTTGCTTATCCATGATTATTTATCCACCCTGTTGTTATATACACCACAATTATAATTCAGAGTGAAAAATAAACAATAATATATTGCTATAAAAAGATATAAATATAGAAATATTTTCTACTTAATTTGATTTAATTGAAATTTAAGACAACAAAAAACCGACTCAAGGTCGGCTTTCATTTCTAAGTTTTAAATAGTCATTTTTTGGGGATTGTATACTCTGTTAGTATAAATACGGCGTCATTTTTACCATCTACCATATACAAGTTTACGGCATATCCATCTTTATTAAACTTGGTGGCAAATTCAGCACAGCCAGCTTTTTGTAAGCACCCAAACAAATTAGAGGCATCATCCAATCTTTTTATATTTTGTATTGGGCTACCATAAACCGCAGTCAAATTGGTGATTGCCCGTTCATATTCATTAAGCGCCTGCTCTTCGCTGGTATTCATGATTTCAAGCGTATTTGTATAAAGTATTTCAACTAACTTTGATTCTTTGTTAAACATTAGCACGGCCTGTCCGCGGGCGTGGTCTGGCATTTCTTCAACATTACAAACAGCCCCCTCATAGCATATTATCCCATCTAAGTTTAACTTTTGGATATCCTCCACCGATTGCCCCCACTTAAATCCATAAGGTGCTGGCGGACTGTTATCACATCCCGATAGAAACAAAGCCAATAGAGCCGTTATCATGATTTTTTTCATTTGATGATCCCTTTAGTTGATAAGGCCAATTATACATAACCGCCTCGGCTTATGCTTTGGCGGTGTTCAACTAATAACTATCTGTAACGCCTAATCAGAGCCTTTCTAGCAATTTTGATTTGATCTGGCGTACCTGTAATAACCATGCGTCTAAAAATAAATCCTGAAGTTTTGACATTAACGTCAGCGATACGCCTGACGGCTTGCATGGCATATTTAATTTTATCAAGCTCAAAGACTGTATAAGCCAATTCAATTACATCTTGATCACCTTTGCTTCTGTAAATAATTTTCATAAGGCTCCTGTATCATTTCTTTAGCCACTCTATCAGTTTTTGCTCCGCTATGCTTTGTTGTTCTGGCGTAACCTCTCCGTTAGGTTGCCCGTACATATCAAAACGATTGCCACCCAGAGTAAGAGCTTTCAAATATGCCTTGCGGCTGATGTATGAGTGTAATCCCTGTTTAATGTGGCTCTCTGGGATATCCAGCCCTTTATCTTTAACCTCAGCAATCATAGCTTCCTTGATGCCAATCATTAGCGGCTTGACTTCTGGCTCACTGAATAGCGTCCAATGCTGCGCTATACGGTCGATTCGGTGTTGTTTCTTCTTCGCGTGAATATCTGCCTTATTTTTCTTTTTCGGTTGCTGAGGGGCTTCCTGTGGCGTTTTACGCTTTAGCGTTAATGTTGTTCTCTGATCCATGATTACAGCCTCTCTGATATTGTCGATTCTAAGCGTTCTAGTTCAGTGGCTACACTTCGCAGCTCTCGAATAAGCAAAAAAGCTATTGCCTCCTCGCTGCTGAGGCCTTCGGCTTTCAAGCCAGCCAGTGAAGTAATGTAATTTTGTTTCGCTATTTCCGATTGATTTGTCATTTTTTATGCTCTTAATTATTTTTCGTTGCAAGGTGTGAAAAGTTTTATGCGCTAACTGTTCATGTGTTCATAAAAAGTTATTTTCCATATATAACAATCAATTAAATATGAACACTTCAATGAACACCTATGAAGACTTATGTAGAGTCTACATATCAACAATGAACACTCATGAACACTTAATGAATACTTTAATATCAAGTGTTCATAAATTACCTATTGATATCTATACCTATTTTTCATTTATGAACACTATGAACAGTTTTACTTAAAACTTTACTTTTACGTTATTTTGTCGGTACTCGTGGTAGCCAGTCCTCGGCTTCCAGTTCGTTTAATTCGAGGTTTGTTCTGACTCCCTGAGTAAAGCGATCTTTAATGTATTTTTTTCCTAACTCTTTGAGCGCACCGTCGATAGAACGCCCAAAGGTTGTGAGTGTTAATGGGTTCCTGTTGCCGTTCCCTTGCATATAGGCCATATAAGCATGATAAAGGTACTTTCTCGGTGCGGGTGGTGAGATATTCGCGTTACCCATAAACATGCCTTCAACCCTTTCGAGTGCGACAAGATAGGCGCAAAAATCAATTAATGAGTCAGTTTCACGTTTCACATCAACCGCCTCACCAGAGCCTCTTTGTTCAATCAGTAATTTATTGGCTGTATCAGGGTTTGGAAACTCGCGCAGCAAGTCACGGATAATGACAGGAATTTCTGCCTGTATCTTTTCTGGCAGGTTCTTATCTTTTTTATCCTCGCTCACCGTTTCATTGAAATGAAAAATAACGCGCCTACGACCAACGCCATTACTACGCTCAGTAAATTGCATGGGTCTATTGCCCGTCATGAATACAACGGATTTCATCACCATAGAAAATTGCTTTTCGTATTTGGGGTCAATGCCAACTGGATCACCGCCCGTAATCGCCTTTAACCCTGCACCATCACCAACATATTTAGGTTGGTCAGGGAGTAAAATCAGTTTTTTACCCACAAATTGCGCTCTGCCTCTCGCATCGTCCAAGGCCTTTAAATCACCGCTTGATGTGTTGTGTTTCCCCGCTAACAACTCAGCGATATGTGCGAATACGCTTTTACCACTACCGCCTACGCCTGTTGCCTCGATAAACAATTGCCAGTCATGACGATTAGCAAACACCATATACAATCCAGCCTTGATACGTCTTGCTTTTCCCTCATCTCCCCCCGATACATGAGATAACCATGCGGTAAAGTTTGGCGCGTTATCTTTCAGATTTTCACTTGCTGCGGGTTCGGTATAGGTGATCCCATTTTGATGTAATAACCAATCGTTAGCGTTGTGAGGTCTAAATTCATGGGTTTTCGTGTTCAATACGCCATTAGTGAAACCGATTAAATCAATGTCAGACTCGCCCATGGGTTCAGCAATGACTTTCAATACATCAATGACACCAGTGATCCGCCTCATACTAAAGTGGGTTTCATTCTCAATAAAAAAGTCAGCCATTTCGCGGGAAAGCTCACTATCTTTAATTGGCTCCCACATCACCCCGCTATAGGTGTATACCGTCAATGACTCTGTGTTAACGGCTAATTGTCCGTATCGCTCAATCAGCAACATAGCCAATTGATTCGGGGCTAATTTGGCAATATCGGTATCAGTATCAATACCGCGCTTTTTCTTTTTAGCCTTAGTGGTATTAATGATGACTGTGTTTGCTTCCTGCATGGCGTTAATCCCCTCATTAAATGCCTGTATTGCTGCCTCAATGCCGTGTGATAGGCGGTAATCATCCCAATCAGCTTTATCCTCGGTAGGCGGTAAAACCGTAATACCATTGACTGCCTTAGCTGCCTTTTCTGCCGCCAGCTTTCCTATGTTTGATTGGTCGGGCTTAATGTCGTTATCACCCGCAATGATAATCTTGCTCTCTGGGTACTGAGTCCTCATCACTTTAGCCACATGAATTAAGTTACCCGCATCAATTGCCGCTACTGTGTGCGCTTCTGGCTGGATTAACTGGCACGTCATGGCGGTTGCTAATCCCTCGGCGATAATCACCGTAGAAACGTTTACAGGCTCATTAATGGGGTAATAGCTGCCATTCTTCGCACTATCGAGTAATAGCCGTTTATCGCCATTAGGTTTAATGGTTTGTGCTGCTGTAATTGTGCCGTCAGCGTCCATCAATGGAATAATCAACGATCCATCGGTTAATAGGGTCACGGTGGTACTATCAAAGCCTTTCGCCTTGAGATAATCGGACTCGCCCTGTTTAGCATTGGCAATAGTGCGGCTGTATCGCTCTGTAAAGCGTTTATGCTTCTCTATCTGCTCGTTAGCTTGGTTCTGGGCTTGCTGCGCTTTCAATGCGTCCTGTTGCGCCTTTACCTCATGGCTACGGTAGGCTGGTGGATTATCTGAACGGGTATCAATTCCAATCATGCCAGCCACCTCATAAGCGGCTTCTGTCACGCTACCACCCAGAACACGCTGAACTAAGTCCAACCCATCCCCTGAGCCGCACTGACTACAAATAAACGTGCCGTTGCCGTCTTTGTCGTCGAATCTAAAACGGTCTTTACCGCCACAATGAGGACAAGCTGTGTGAGTATTTAGGGGCACTTCTGCCCCAAGGTTAGATAATATGTTTTGCCATTGTCCGTTAGCTTTCAGCTTCACATCACGGATAACATCAATTGGTTTCATCCTCTTCGCCTCCTGCAGGTTCAGCCATTTCATGCGACACACTTAAAATCGATTGATATAACGCCTCGCCATCCAGAGTAAGGCGTCCACAATCTACCGCTTTGGTTAAGGCTTCCAGTGCGGCCGTTTCGTATTCTTCAAACTGGTCTATTAACGGCTCAATAAAACAAACCTCAGTTAAGAAACAAAGGTACTCAATCGGTGAAATTTGTTGCTTGTTAGTACGGCCTTGGCATGTTTCCGTGTAGGTGTAACATTCCTCAAAGTCATTAGGGCGGCTTTTAAATACGGCAAAGGCAAAGGCTTTCAGCGCATCATCAAGCGAGTTCGCTTTGGTTTTGAATGGAATAATGTTGCTCATTGAAATGCTCCTTTGTTCGCCAGTAAATGGTTTAAATTGTTAATCATGATCCCCCCTATCAGTGAAACACTGGCATAGTGCCAACTTCACTAGAACGAGCGATTTTCATAAGGCCATCATGCAAGATAGTTAGCCCCTTTCGCCCTTTTTCAGAGAGACGATTTCCCACTTCTGGCTGCATATTGATAAAGTCCATGTAAGCCCTGATAACTAACTGCCGCCCCATTTCCTGCCCGTATTGCTCACAAACAAAGTCCTCCATATGCGTAGTTAACAACGCTCGTTCGCCCGATGGATAAACCGATATCCCCGAACCGTTATCGCTGTAATACAGCGTGGCAATGTCTTTGCCGCCTAGCTCATTGTCGAGTTCAATAACGCCATGTTTATCTCTTAACTCTTGAACAAATGACGCTGCTACTACCCAACGGCATAAAATCAACGTTTGCTCTAATGTTGGGTTAAACAAGCGTTCTCGTTCACCTTTTGAGATTGCCAATACAAGCTCAAACCCCATGAGCAAATCCGTGTCAAAATCACCAGCATCAAGGGATTTAAGCGCATCGTCGTAGCTAATTACCTCGTTAAGCTGACCATTCTCACGATAAACAACCAATACACCTGTGGCACCATAACCAAAACTGGCAACGTTACGTTTGATAAATAAGCTCATTATTTGCTCCCTGCCGTTTCGTTCATTTCATCCCTAATCGAATAAACAACAATCAACACCGCCCAGATCATGTTTCTGGTTTCGCCACACTCTTCAGCTTCCAGCCACGTAGAAAGTAAAGTAATTAGCATTAATACTTTTGCTTTGTGCGGCTCTAGTAACATTTCCACTTCGCGTTTCTGTTCCTGAGTCATTACTTCACCTCACGCACATAGTTAATTCGGATACTGGTTAAACCGTCTCGTTGCGCTTCTCGCATCACTTGCGATTGAGCGTCTTTCTGGGTGGCTGATATCACACGTTTGCTAATACCTAGCGTTAAGCCTTTCGGTGTTGTGCCATACCCTGCGATTTGAAACGTTCTCATGAGCGATAATCCCCCATATCCTGAATGTGTAGCTGTGAGGCTTGTTCAATGGCCATTACCATTGGTTTAAGTGCTTTCTTCTCCTTGCGACGTAGGTTCATGGCATAACTGCCGCGCCTACCGTGACCTTGATAAGAGTCAGCTTCTAAACGGCTAATCAAGTTCTGAGCCTCACCAATTGGCATGGCTTCAAGTTCCGCCAGCGTGGGGATTTGAATGTGTTTAATTTCTGGAAACTCAGATAAACGGAAATAACTGTTAACCATTGAGCGTTGAACCTGCCACGACAAATCATCAGTAAATGGCTTGGCAACCATCAAGTAACCTGACTCAGTGATAAGCATTAACTCTTTCGCCTTGCCGCCTATCTCTAGTTCGGGTAACTCGGTACGTATTACGTACTTAGTGAGCAAAAAGTAATCTAGCCCATCAATGAAGTGCTTTTTATGCGTGTTGAATGTGCGCTTTGCTGTACCTTTCGGGCGTTGGTGTACCTCGTCAATCATGGCAAAGGTGACAACTCGCTTACCTTGGTACATGAATGGGCTTAGGCTGGTGGCATTGATAGTGACTTGTCTCATTTCATCACCTCCGCCAATCGATTGATTTCTTTCTGCTGAGCGCATATAAGACGGTTAACTGCCCTTAGCATAAAATGCGTATCGGTATCAGCTTCATTCTCTACAGCCGTTAGCAGTGGGATTAGTAACGATTGGAGTTCTTCGTTGATATGCCCAATTTCTTCAAAGGTAGATAAGTGACCAACAGTTACCTCCAAGACAACAGCGAGTAGATGATCGCTTGGTGGCTCATTATGTTTGGTTTTGTCTAATGGAATTGGCTTGCTCATGCTTCCCCCTCAGATACGGCTTCTTCTGCTGTCTTGCTGATAATTTCAATTAGCTGAATTTTAAGTTCTGCTTCATCACGTTGGTTCGATAAAGACAAAGCGGCTTCTGCTAGGCGTTGGATTTTGTTCAATGCGTCAGATAGGCGTGAAATACTCATGCTTTCGCCTCCTGTGCCACAATTTCCTCTTGAAGAAATACACAAACATCACCTGATAACTTCGCCATAAGAGAAGCCAAAGTGGATATTTCACTGTCTTGTAACTGGTGAGGGTGTGATTCAATGAGTAGGTTAATTAACTCAACCTGATGCGCCTTTTCAGCGGCTTGATGAATATTGATATCTGCCATGATTAAGCCCTCCCTGCATAGGTGTATTCGTTGCTGAACTGGCTTAATGGAACAATGACAGGGCTATCAAAGCCGTCTCGCTGAAAGGTTACACGGTTGAATTGAACCGATAGAACTCTGACGGTTTCGCCATTATTTTTGTGAGTGTAGAAATCATTAGGTTGAGGGTTACGCATGATGTTTACCTCCAATAGCAGGTAAGCGACCAGCGAATATCAGCATGTAATCACGTACAAGCATCAGTCTTGCATCGTGTTCGTTCGATGCTGTAACAGCAATGCGACAAGGTTTAGCGGTAGTATCTGAGCGTTTAATGCTCAAAAACAGAAATTTGAATTGAGTTTGGGTAGGGGTTGCCATCATAACGATGATCTCCAGTAACTTAACTAAGGAGTCATCACCAGAGGTGCAAATCTCTATAGGGGTGATGACGTTGGCAAGGTTTGCACTACTGGAGTTACTGGAATCCAGCCAGCCCGAAAGCTGCCTCACCAACGCCACCATTGAATAAGCGCGATATAATACCGCATTTAATAGGTGTGCGTAGGCATTGACACAAAAAAAGACGCAAGGCGCGTCATGTGTCGCCAGTAACTGATTCAGGGTGCAAATCCTGACACTAGATTTTGCTAGTGCTTTTTTACTATAGCCAACAATCACCCATAAGCGCAAGTGATGTATTGCACATTTTTGTATTAACTCAAGGTTATTACCTTTACCGATAACAAGATGAATACTATTCTCATAGTTCTCACTTGCTCGATATTTAATATCGACGTTCCCAAGGGTAGCCAATTGGCTGCCCTTTTTTATGGACTGACAAAACTCAATTCTTTCGTTTTTTATGGACTCAAAAAACTCAATTCTGCCTTGTGTAGTGACCCCGATTAAACCTTGCCAATGAGGATAATTCTCCTCTTTAGAAAGGTGAGAAAAATCACCTTTAGCAAATGGTGTAAATTTCCCATCTTTTGAGTGACTCAAATTTGAGTAGCGCAAAATACCAGCGGATTTATAACCTGAGAAATATTTCCCAGATTGATATCCCGTAAATTTGGGTGATTGATTGGCGTAAATTTTCGCTGATACATCGGCTAAAGTTTTAGCCAATTGCTGAGCTAAAATATTAGCTGAGCACTGAGCCAAAATATTGACCGAGTAACCAGACGAAAGTTTGTCTGATTGGTTGCCAGTAATACCGTAGTTTAAAGCTACGGTAATCGGCTGATTAGTGTAAGTTGAACTTACGTTATTACCTGCCAGTAGGGAATCACTCTCTTGGTAGGCATTAGCTACGACATTCATCATATTAGCCACCAATCCGCACTGTAGGACTCATTAAACTAGCGAACTGCTCAATGCGTTTACTGACTTCACGCAATGCCTGAGTAGCTGATAACCCCGAATCAATCGCGTCCTGAAATGCTGCCTGTTCGATTTTTTGCATACAGACTAATAAACCTAATTGTTGCTCGTCTGCGCTGGCACGTTCGCCAGTGAGTAAGCCTGTTAATCGGTTCTCTGTACGGGCTAGGTTGATGTAATGATATTTCTCTGCGCCTAAGTCTCTGAGCGCGTCGCGTGACTCATGGTAATGCGGCAAATATTCGCGGCGGATAGGTTCAGCGGCGCGTTTCTTGCTGAATGCTTTGGTAACGTCCAGCTTGAATTGTGTCATCTGCTCATGGTTACGACCTCGAACAATACGGCACATAAAATCAAATTGGTTCTCATTCAGTAGATAATACCGATGATATTTAACCCCTCGCGCCCCAACTTCTTTCACTGACTCCGTTTCAAACGAAGGCAGTGAGCCGAACTCTCGTAACTGTTTTATATGCTTTTTAATTAATTCAAAAAGGTTCTTATGTTTAATTCCGATGCGTTTAGCAAACAGACGGCTATCTATTCTCGGCTCAGTTCTGTGTTGAATTAAAATAGGCTCGTCGCTGAATTTAGGGTGAGCGAATCCACCAGCACTTAAGCTGTTATTTTTTAGTTTCATTATTTATTACTCCGTTATTCGGTCGGGTATAAGCTCAAAATTGAATTGATTTGCTCTTGCGACAAACCTTTGTAATTACCGTGCCAAGCACGATAGTTAATATGATTGATGATTTTTAGTGCGTCAGTTTGGTTGCGAATACGATAACGATAGTGTGAGCCAATACCGTCTGGGTTTGGGTCACTGATACGTTCAAAGGTAATATTTAACGTACGTTCTAGCTTTGAATAGTAGTTGCGGCCTGACGATAAGCGACAATGTTTTAAAATATCGTTTTCAGTTGAACCATATTCACCAGTAGCAGAAATATAAATAAATGCTTCCTGTGCTTTTGGCGTGCGTTTGGTTATAATGGCGGGGCAATTTCCAATATCATTACTGATATCAAAGCCGCCTCCGCAAGGGCGGTTTTTCTTTTCCATTATGCTACCCCGCTTTGTGATTTCTTAGCTTCAGCCCATGCGCGAATTTCTTTCGCATCATAGACAAAAAAACCTTTTTCAATCTCAAATGACTTAGGTAATTTACCGTCACGCTCCCAGCGATAACGAGTAGCATCAGAAATACCTAGAAAGTCGGCTGTATGACGTAGACGGGCGTAACCGTCCATAGGGTATGGTGTACTGATTTTAGCGCGAGGTTTGCGCTTCGGTGATTGCTTCTTCATGTGTCTACCTTCTGCTAATTGGTGTAGACACATTAAAACGTAATGAAAAGTTAATAATAGATGGGAATATTTAAAATTTTTTAATATTTTTAATAGGTTGTAATAGTGGGTACTTTAATTTTAATTCTGAGTAATAGCACCCACCAATAATAAAAATCTTTAATTATCAATGTGGTTATTGGTTGGTGAGTTTTTTCTAGGTCTGCCTTTCTTTCTTAAATCGAAGGGGCGTAAAATTAAATCTATAGCCTCAGCCATGTTAATACTTGCCCCTCTTTTCCTCAAATAATCTATGACTTGTTTCTTTGTCGGTGCTGTATCGGGGTTTTTCTCATCATAATTAGACCATAGTTCGGTAATAGCTTCCTCGACAAGCTCTAAACCATCAGATTTATGATTAAAGGTGGGTAGTAATTTTATATGTGATTCTTCCACGATTAACTCATCACTGTTAATTACTGTGATAACTGATGGTTCCTTTTCTCTTATAGGAGCAAAAAAGCGTACCCTTTCTTTTTTAGCCCAATCATAAAGAGATTCCCTAGTGATTATTGTATGATGTATTGATATTGGATAAGTTCTATCTGTTGGTCTAATAATGACTATCTCAACATCCCACGGCGCATCAATGGTCTTTTCACCATAACAAACAACAGCGGTTAAAATACCTCGCCTTATTGATGTTTCCATTCCTCTAGCATAACCAAGCGCATTCTTCCATCTAGCATGACCTTTGTTTCTTGCTTCATTTATTGTTAAATCCATAGGGTCAATACCCGCTAGTAATAGCGAGGCTTGTTCGATTGTAAACTCTTGCACTGTGCGCCAGTGATCTACATTTGGATAATCTTCTATCTCAATTATATGGCTCATCACGTCACCTTTAACGCGCCTTAAAGAATACCGTATCAGATAGGTAAGGTTTCCCACTTTTCGCCCCGTCGAGCTAGATACGGTTTAAACTTGTTATGCTTTCTTACTCATTGGTACAACATTATAGTCAGAACCGCTTTCTAATGCTGTAAGCAAATCAGCCCATTGTGATAATGCGGCTTTTCGTTCATCAAAGTAATCATGGCGGTTATACACCCCTTCAATACCTTTTACCCTGTGATTTAAGCACCTTTCAGCTATCTGTGGCTCAACACCTAATGCTGATAAGTGAGTTCGCATTGTCCTGCGCAGGTCATGGATACTGAACGCAGTAAATGACTCAGGGAGCAACTCTCGTATTACTGTAAGGCTATAATTCAAAGTACCATTACTAAT